>NZ_FRAE01000012.1 GCF_900142235.1 Tepidibacter formicigenes DSM 15518
ATTTGTGAAAGGTCTATTTCTCAACTAAAAAACTTTATTCAAATCAAATCATCTAAAGTTAGAAATACTGTTTCTTTAAAAGCTGATGTTTTACTGGCTTGTATTTCTCAGTTAGTTGCGTTTGTTTTAATGTTTAAGACTAACAATATCCACAATCCTCTTGCTATTAAATCTTTAATTGCTTAAGTTTTTTTAAACTCTATATCCTTTTTAAAAAGGTTTTACTGAACCTTTATTTAACTGCGTCTTTTTTTGAATATTACTGTTAATAACTCTTTCTATTTAGTAATTTCAACTCAATTTTTCTGTGGATAACCTTTCACTCTATTTTGCAACTACCTATAACTCTTACAAAGTGATGTGCCGCAACGTTTTACATTGTACTTGTACCCCTCTGCTGTAATTGATTGCGATATTCCGCCATCGTTAATGCTTGCGCCTGTGTTTCTTTGCGGCAATGTTCCCGTCTTTGCTTTCCTTGTCATTTCGGCGGTATATTTGAATCCTTCTGCTACTACTGGGGCATTTATGTTGCTTTCATGTAAAGCCGCTATGATTGAGCGATATGGAACGGTCCCTGCCGCTGGACTTGTGAATTTGAATCCCTCTGAATCCTTATGCAATTCAACATCTGATTCGCCAATTGCTCCTATTGTATTTCTTTGCGGCAATGTCCCTGCAATCTGCTTCCCTGTAATTCCGGCTTTATAATGGAACGCATTCGTCTCAATTCCTATTTCAAGTTTTACAGTGCATTGATAGATAAGTTCATCCATATGCGCACTTTTTCTTTTATACGAATCTACTGCTTTTTTTATTTCAAAATATCCCGCTCCTGCTCTCGAATGTGTTGTGTCTAATACAACCCGGAAAGAGAAAGGCTCCCCGTTATATTTAAACCATTCTTCTACATAACTATTGGGATGAAGGTTCCCCAGCGCTGTTTCAACTGCAAATTTTGTTCCTAACCTTTTATGGACCTTGACACTATCTTTAATCAAAGCCCGTTTTGCTTCAATTGGATAAGAATAATCGTACCAATCAACGTGCAAATCGTATGCTAAAATATCAAGCGCCTCTTCTTCCAGTTCATCAATTCTGGCATATATGATATTTTTTCGCGCCATCTTGCTTGTTTTTTGCAATTCTTCTCCAATTACTTTTGCAAGAGCAAGCATGTTTTCATCTTTTTTCAAACTTGGCGGCAGCATTCTCGTCAAATCAATATCGTAAATAGTATTATTCATCTTCAACCCCTCCATTTATTATGCTTGGGGGGTTTTGAAGCGTTGCAACCTTGTTTTCTTCCACAACTGCATGTGTTGGACTTGTTACTTCGACACGTTTTATTCCCGTTTTCATGAGCAGTGAAATCAAATAAGATGGGTTTATATCTCTTCCCATCTTCTCGGTTTGCCACTTCTTATATTCATTTACCGCCTTTTTAACTTCTTTTGATATCACCATACCACTGTTTGCACTTGGCTTCGGAATGTAGTACGTAAATTCGATATTAAACGGCACAACCTCTGGTGCTGACACCGTTACAAAATCCGTAAGAGGTCGTGTGTTATCTGCTGAAATAGCTGTTTCAACATCTTTCAAAACCTCTTCCCCGGGCAATTCTCCATCTTTTAGTAATACTCGTACATCTACAACTCCGCGTTCCGGTGAAGTTGCTGAAACGTCCGCTACTTGTGAAGAAGCTGTTTTGGCATGATATATATATGCACCTTCCGGTCCTGCTGTCGAAAAACTTTCCATACTTTCGCGCATTCGCTCGTAAAAAGCTTCGTCCGTTTCTCTTTCTGTACCTCCTGCGCTAGTTGTAATGTTTTCTACCTTTTCATAATATGGGAATAAATCAACAATTTGAGTTATTTGCCCCGGTATAAAATCGTTCCCTATTTCCCCAGCCTTTTGACATACCGCAAGTACATCACCGTATAATTCACCAGCTTTAATGTAAAGGTCCTCTATAGTTTCAAATGTAATTTCTCCATCAACTGTTACTCTTGTCCCTTTTGGCACGATTTGTTGCGAAGAAAGTATTGTTGATAAATAAAACCTAAATGTCGTTTTTGCCGCTTTTGCTTCAAGTCTGTATGTGTCTTTGAAAATTTCTGCAAGCGAATCCAGATACTCCCCTTCTGCATACCTCGGAATATTTTGTTTTGCTGATTCATCAATAATGACCCTTTCTTGTATGATTATATCGGCAACCCAAAGAATGAAAAGGCGTGTCGGGTCCGCGGGATATAGAGTTCTCCCGGTAAACATTTCATATGATTTTATCAAGCTGTTTACAAGCAATTCCGTATCTGTATCAACAAAGCTTATTTCTGGGTATTTCCTGTTATTCTCCGTCAACTATATTCACCTCCACCCGCGGAATGAGTTTCCCTGCTTTTGTTTCCTGCTCTTCCTCTACAAATGTAATGTTTTCAATTTCTGCTCTCGGCTCATATCTTTCAATTGCGTCCAGCACTTCTGTCACAAGAATTGCTTTCGCTACTGGTAGGGGTTTATCCAAAAAGCGTTGAGGAAGCCCGAAACCTCTGTCAAGCGGCACTGTAAATTGTGGCGTTGAAATAATCATTGCCACATTCTGCAAAACCTCTTCAACAACCGTTTCTGGTGCAAGGTTTATTTTTTTATTATCATTCGCCGTAACAATATGAGCCATCCTCTTCACCTCCTTACATATTCTTTTAGTGAAATAGATACTTTTGCAATAAGTAAATTTCCTTTGTTGTCAAACCTCTCTAAATCCTTCGAGGTTTTCTCTATAACCCATTTGTATTTCCCGTATGCTTTATTACCTATCACAAGACGCATAATTTTTCCTTTTCTCTCCGCGTCAAGAAGTTTATTTATTTCTTTAATAGGGTTTACTCCTAAAAACGCTGAAAAATTCATTTTAAATGAAATAGAATCCGCATTTCTTCCTGTAAATTCGAGTAACGTATCTTTTAAGTGCCTGTCATGAGTGGCATACTTTACGGAACTGTCCCATTTCATACCTTCAAATGTTTTCACTGTTTCTTTTGATACACTAAAAACTATATCTCCAAGTGTTCCTATGATAGCCACATCACACCCCTCCTATTACAAATCCATCACTTCCGCCGTTCGGCATGTATATACAAAGTACCAATTGACCTACATATGGAATCCACGGATATACTTTCACGATATGTTTATGTGTCTTTTCTTCAATCACTCCGGTATACGTGCAACTCCCTGTGCTTTCCGGAATAGATTCTTTCTTTTCATACTGGATTGTCTTTTGCAAAATAATAGTGTCCGGGTCCGTGTTTGTATAAATTTCACCTAGCCCAAACTTTCTGTCCGCTGTTGCGTATTGAGCCGTTAAATCCCACTTTTCGCCGTCAACCTCTTTTTCAATTGTAATTGTCGGGCTATTTTTAAGAATTTTTAACGGTCCAGAAACAAGGTTGTTTTTATCAGCGAACTTCACTCTTGCCGTTCTATTTTCTACATCAACCGAACTCACCGTGCCAACTCGCACCATATTTTTTAATACATTCAATTCCTCTTTCATTTATCAATATTCCTCCAATACACGGCGTAATTTAATGTTTACAGTGTACCCGCCTGTCAAATTATGCGTTGCGCTTTCGATGATATATTTTCCATCAAATGCGCCATACCCCACAACATCAACCGTTACCCCTGCAACTAGGTCCAAATCTCCAACGAGAGTAAACTCCGCGGTAAATTCTTTTTTATTTTTTTCTCTTAGTCTTTTCATTGCAAGTTTTCTGGCTTCTTCTCTGTCATTTACTTTCTCGTTAATTTCCAGAACTTGACCGCTACCCGGTGTATTTCTCGGCTGGTAAGTGTATTCAATTGTTTTCCCTGTTTTAGGGTCTGTATAACTAACATGACATTTATCATATGCCGTGTCATTGAAGTTTGTTGAAAATCTATAACTTTTCACATCTGATTCACCGCGTTTTATCTTTCTTATCGTGTCTTTTTTCTCGTATGTTGCAGCGTCAAATAGAACAATCGTTTTTGCTGTTACTTTTAGCGATATTCCTGCATTCTTGCAAAGTGTTTTTAAAAAAACAATATCAGATTGTTGCACTTGCTCTCTTCGGTCATAGTATGGATTGTATGCCGATTCAAACATACACTTCATGCCGTTTTTACTTGCAATTTCTTCTGCTATAGCTTTAAGAAAAATATTTTCCCACGCTTTGGTTTTTTTCTGCTTTCGTATTGTTGATGTATAAGGGATTGAAGTTCCTTTTAGGCTTACTTTAGCAGGTGGTCCGCTTCCATCCACGCTGTCTATTTCAAATAAACCACAATCAAGAACTTTATCCTTTCCTGTCGAATCCCAATTTTTCTGAACGATAAGTGCATGAATCATCGCGCCTTTTGCTCCACCGCTGTTTGTCATTGTTTCTCGTTTTGCCGAAATCTTTTCCACTTGATTTTCAGCAAACCACCCTCTTTTGTCAACATGAATTGGGTATGGCACGCCTTGTTTTATGTTCAACTTAGTAATTTTTCCTTTGTAGTTTGTCACAGCACTTCCCGGTGTTCCTCTTCCATAACTGCTATATTGAGGTTTACCATTCACAATTACTTCATCACCTATTTTCCAACCACTATTATTAGTCTCTGGTGTTCGGGGCTGGGCTGGCGTATTAAGCCAATCGTCCAGCCAAACCCCTTCCCTATCATCAAGCGTTAATTGCAAATCATCCGTTTTATCCTCTTCGTTATCAGTATAAGTCATTGACAAAAAATATTTGTTTACATCCGCGCTGATATCCACCCCCTCAAATTCAAGGCGTATTTCAACGCGTCTTGCCATTTCATTATTGCTCATACTATCCCTCTTTTCCACGGTGGCAGTTTCGCCGAAACCTCCGCTTCTATTTCTGGAATATCAATCACTATTCCTGCGGGGAAAATGGCGGTGTGACGATGTTGCAAATTGTTTTTTATGAGTTTATCGGTATATTTTTCATCTCCAAGCGTTTTATATGCTATCGTGTCCCACATATCGCCTAAAACCGTTGTATATTTTTTACTCATATCTTCCCCGCCTTTCGTCCTCTTCTTTTTTTCTTATTCTTTCTTCCACTTCGTTTAATAATTCCTCATTGTTTTTCTTCAACTTCTCTTCTAGGTCATTCGGTGCGTTACCGTCAACATGGATTGTCGGTTGGTTATGAATTGTTATTTTTGTTACGACTTGTGTTGAATCTGCTTTTACTGTTGGTGCTGTAACTCCTGCCGCCGTGCCTGTGCTATATGCAAGTTGAAGTTGCGGCAACATAGGTCCTCTTGGCACTGCCGCTCTTATAGAAGAAAGCATTGCTTGCAACATCGGTGCAAACATAACAACTTCTTTTACTTCATTGTAATTATTCTGCGTATTTGCTTTATTGATATTGTTGAATATTTTCCCTGTTTGTGCGGCTGTAAATACTTTTCTTCCTTTTGCATTGGTAATAAGTTCCGCACCTTTTTCACCAGCAATAAATGTGTCCGGTGTATAGTTTGACCCTTTTGCAAACATCGGAATTTTAGGAATGTTTAAATCAAACTTTTTCCCTCCGACCACCGGAACCCAATCCGGTATGTCAAAACCAACCTTGTTGATACTTCCTATAACTCCATTCACTATTGAAATAACGGCATTCAAAGGCGCTTTTACAATACCGCCCAATGATTGGAATATTCCTTTGAAAATATCTTTTACGCCTGTCCAAGCTTTTTCCCAATCACCTGTGAACACGCCCACTATGAAATTGATTATGCCTTTAATTGTGGTCAATAACCCCCCAATAACTTGCATTATCGTGTGGAGCGCCCCTGTGATAATTGATTGAATCATCGGCATTACCACACTAACAATATTCATAACCGCCGTTGCCACACCTTGAATTATAGTCCATAGTCCTTGAATAATACTCGCTATGGTCGGCGCCCATTCTGCAAATTTTTGTGCAATCATTGGAAGCACTGTCACGACTATAAAGTCGAAAATATCTGCTATTACTGGTTTTACATACGTGTCAACAAAAGTTATAAACTGTCCCACGATATTTCCTATTGTTTGGAATACTGTCACGAACCCATTTAAAAATTCAGCTAATGCCGGGTTATTTTCCCCAAATGTATCATTGATAAATTTCCTTATGTTTTGGATTCCTCCATCCGAAAATACATTCTTAATTGCATTACCGATGTTGCCTATCGTTGCAACTACTTTGTTAAATACTTTAAGTCCAGCTTCTCCAAATACTCTTTCTACAACACCTCTTACTCCATCTAGGTTATCGCGTAAAATCTGAATAGCAGAAATGATTAACATGACCACTCCAACGACCGGGAATATTTTCCCGAATATGCCGCTAAACGGTCCTAATATTGCGCCGCCTAAGTTCATGAGAGGTGAAATTAATTTCCCTATGCTCATAAACGGCTTCGCTACCATCATCCCTATTCTTCCAAGTGGTCCAGCAATTATCCTGCTTCCCACTCCACTAAATATTGATGTTATTCTGCCGCCCATTCCTCCAAATACGCCTAATATCCTACTGCCAACACCACCGAATATGCCTGTAACTGCATTCCCAATGCCAGAAAATATAGTTGCAATTCTTCCGCCACTGAATATTTGTCCAATCGCACTCCCAACACCACCAAGCGCACCTCTTATTCCTCCGAAATAATTTCTTAATCCTGCACCCGCTGTTGTCAATCTGCTTGAAAGTCCCATCGCTTCAACGCCTGCAACTGCCGCTCTCCCTCTAAACAATGAAAATACTTTTTGAACGCCTAGAACTCCGCCTTTTAATTCCAGAAATCCTAATTTTGCTGTTATCGTTGCAACTTTAAAAGCAAGAAGCCCAGCGGCAACCTTTGCTACCGTTTCAATTAATTCTGGATTCTTTTCTGCAAAGTCTGCAAATTTTGTGACCAATTCGGACAACTTTTCCGCGGCTTTCCCTACATATGGCAAGAATGTATTCCCCAAAATAACACTAAGTCTTGTAATACTATTTTTGGCTAGCTGTACTTTGTTTTCTGTTGTTCCTGCTCTTGAAGCGTATTCCTCTTCCATGCTTCCTGCGTACAAAGACGCGTCTCCAACTTTGTTCAATTGTTCTTCAAGCAAATTCAATTTTGTTAGCATAGGAGAAAGTGCCGCCACTGATTCTTCTCCGAAATAATTTTTCAGCGCCGCTGTTTTTTCTGCTTCTGGTAACTTATTAACCGCCTTCATAAAATCAAGAAGAGCGCCTTTTGCGTCTTTTTGCATGCGTTCCGCCAGTTCCGTTGCCGATATTCCCAGCTTATCAAGTACGGCTCTTTGTCTTTTGGTAGCGGCATTTCCCGCAGTCATAGTCGTCATTACTTTTTTGATACCTGTTGCGGCAACATCTTCACTTACTCCAACCGCGACCAACGTTGCTCCGAGCGCGGCAACTTCTCCACTGGCAAAGCCTGCCACTTCTCCCAACGGTCCAACTTTAGTAACAATTGATGAAATCTGCTGGGTATTCGCCGCTGATGTATTGCCTAAATAGTTTATTTTATCGGATAACTCCACAACTTGTTCTTGCGTAAGTCCAAACGATGTTCTCCACTTTGCCAGCCATTCTCCAGCTTGTGCCGCTGTCGTGTCAAAAGCAATACCCATTTTTGCGGCATCTGTTGAAAAACCGATTATTTCTTTTCTTGCAATCCCCGCTTGTCCAGCCGCCGCCGCAATTTCCGTTAGTTCTTTAGGTATCATAGGTATTTTTGTTGATAAATCAAGAATTTCTTTTTTCATTAAATAATATTCTTTTGTCAATTTCCCTGTTGTATCATCTTTTAATCCATCAACAACCTTTGCCACGTCCGCCATTGAAGATTCAAAATCTTTTGCGCTTTTTACAGGACCAGCATAGAACGCCGCACCTATTGCAGAAACAACGCCCACCGTGCCTACAAGCTGTGTTCTAGTGTTTGCAATTGCGGCGGCATTCTTTCTTTGGGCGGTGTTAATCCTGCTCAACTCTTCTTGACTTCTCTGCACTGATTGGTAACTTCTAGCAAGTCTTTCATTTGCCGTTTCCAAGTTGTTTGTATTTACACCTGCACTCCGCAATTCTTCGCCTAACTCTCCAAGGCGTCTTTCCTGTTCCTCTATTCGAGTGGTGGTTGCTTCTATCTGGCGGGCATTCCTTTCAAATCTTCTTCTTAAAGATTCAGAAGGTGTCTCTGTTTGGCTCATTTCCTGTTGCAATCTTTCATGTTCCGCAGTTAATTCCGCCAGTTTTTGCCTACTTTTTTCAACTGCATTCGATTGCTTTTTATATCCGTCTATTTTCCCAGAAAGAGAATTTATCCTTGTAAGAGTTCCTTGAAGTTGCCTTGTTGTATTCAATGCTGACGTAAATGAACTATTGAAATTTGAACCCAGCGCCGCTTTCAGTTTAAATAAAAGTTCATATTCTTTTCTACCACCCGCCAAACTCCCACCTTCTTTCATGCAACTAAAAAGCAACCTACCTCAAAAGGTGGTTGCTATTTTCCATTATGGCTTTTTTGTTTTTTTACCGGTGTTGTGAATGCTTTTTCAACACTCCAATCATATTTGTATATTCTATTCAACAATACATTTCGTTTAAATCCTAATGTCTTTTCCCATTCTGTTATTGTCTTTGTTTCTCCATTGTATGTGATATTGATATTATTTCTTGTGTTATTGCATTGAGTTTCCCAATCGGTCCATCTGCAATTTTCGGGCGAATATCCCTTATCATTATCTATTCTGTCAATACTTAAATTTTCTTTGTATCCATTAGATATGGACCATTTTTTAAACACTTGAAAATCTTCTTCCCATTCTTTACATATTGTTATCCCTCTGCCTCCATAATTTTTGAACGCTTGGGAATTAGGATTCTTCACTCGTTGTCGCATAGCTATCCAAATTTGATATAGTTTTGTCTTGCTTTCGCCAGTGTTGTCTTTTTTTATGTTGTATCTTGTGATTTTTTCACGGCGTAAACACCCACAACTTTTTGCGCGTCCATTGCGTAAATTCCCTCTTGTAACAAGCACTACTTCACCACAATCGCATTGACAATACCACCTTGCGTGATTGGTTTTATCATTTTTTCCTCTTTTTATCACAACAAGTTTTCCAAATCGTTGTCCAGTTAAATCAATTAGCTTTGCCATAGCTTTGCCTCCCTATTTCACTCTTTATTTAAAATACTACAAAAACTCAAGCGCGTTGGCAAGCGGTTCGGTATAGCACCTCTTAAAAAATTTATTTTCCTTTATCCTCTTCCATCGCGCTATTAATATCCTCAATCCACATAATAAGTTCTTGTATTCTCATATCTAAGAAAAAAGGAATAGGGGTATATGTTGCCCTAGCCAATCGGAAACTTTGTTGTCTGAACCATTGTCCGGGTTTAACTTTTAGTAACCCGCATTGATTAAAAAATCGCGCGCGGCATTTGTAATTTTATTAAATTCCGGAAGCGGTAAGCATTCCAATGCGTCCGTTCCGATATTTCCAGCTTTAGCCGCCATCCTGCATTGAAACCCTCTTGAAATTTCTGGTGCAAGCGCGTATTCTCCCATAGCCTGCATTTCCCCCTCTATACTTATCATATCTTTTCCAGTTAATTTGTCGAAATAGAAATTCAGCTTTTCAAATTTCTTCCCTTCGTATTCAAACGGCTTTTTAAATTCATGCACATAAACGCCGTTATTCCCTTCTGTTGCTTTGTTTTTCTCTTTCGATGTATTTACCTGTCCATTTGTTTTTTCTTGCCCTGTTCCCACTCCTGTGCCTTCTGCATTAATATTTTTGATTTCTCCACTCATTGTTTTTTCCTCCCTTTTTTATTCGGTTAAATTAAAACCAGCGGTTGTTGCCGCTGGTTATTTTCCAAGTGCTTTTCTTACATCTGCCAAATAATCTGTTCCATTGACAAGATAAATGAAATTTAATATATCAACTTCAAGTACCTTTTCACCGTCAATGAATGTAGCCCAATACGTCACCGCATATTCTCCGCTTGCCTCTGCCGGTGAAGCTGGCGCAACTTTCCCCGGATTGAGTTTCTTTGGTTTTACAACCATAACATGCTTAATTGGTGTTACGGTAGTTTTCCCAGAAACAGTGTCTTTTCCTTGCTGTGCCACTCTTAAATCAATTTGATGGTCGCGCGGTTCAAGAAGCGCCACCGCGTCTTTTACAAGTGTTCTGAAATTCAGTGTCAATGTCATTGCTTCAAGATGTCCCAAAACAACACTCTCAAAAGTTCCGCTGATTCCTGCGCCTTTTACTTCTTCCGTTAAGTTTGAAATTTCCGGCAATGTTACTTCTGCCATCCCGTAATATTCTGTTGAATTTTCATATACCGCAAAGTTAATTACGGCTTCGTTTACTTTTGGCATACTCTTTTACCCCCTTTACGCTTTAAATGCCGCCGAAACATAGTTCGCGTCATATTCTAAAATAAATTCAAGTTCTTTCGCTGGGCTAGGTGGTGTCATGTAAATATGGAATGTTGCTTTTCCACTCATGAGTGCTGTTGTGCTGTTTTCTTTGTCTCTAAACTCAACCCTACCACCAAGCAACTTTTCTTCCGATGTAAGCCCATTCAGCCATATGTTAAGGCTGTCAATAATCGAATCAATTAATCTTCGATTCAATTTGTTATCTATCTTCGACCAATATGTCAAGATTACACTGTTTGAAACCCATCCAAACATACGAGAAACGCAAATAAAATGATCTTTTACGTCTGTACTAGCTGGGAAGCAAGCCGTTTCATTTCCCCATAAAACAAAGCCCCCAATAAAATTGAGTGCCGTAACAATACCATTTGAATTGAGGAAGTTTGCTTGCTGTAAATCAAGCGCGACTTCTGTTCCATCCGCAAGAACTGTGCTATTAATTTGCAATAACTTGTTAGATGGGCTTTCGCATGGACTATCTCCATTTTCTATATCAACCTTTGTCATAAGTCCTGCCGCTTGCGTTGACATATGGAATACTTTTTCTCCTAATTTACACATCGGGAAGCAAAGTATTTGAGTTTTAACATTGATATTATTGGCTTTTTTCCAAGCCGGCGCGTCTGCATAATGCTTTGTTGACGATGTGTCTACATCTATCAGCGCTTTCCCTTCAAATATTCCATTAATATTTTGGGCTTTACTGCTCATAATCGCCGCAACTTCTGCTTTGTGTGACCATCCCGGGCAAAGTATAATGTCCGGAACTATACTGAACAATGGAAATACCTTGTCTATCAATTCAAACCCTGTAGTCTCTTTGGTTTCAACATTAAAACCGCCTATGATTTCCGCGTCTGTCACCATTGATGGGTCAACTTCATCATAAGCAATATTTAATTTCGTTGCCGCTTCTGGTATAGTTCCGCCGTCAAGCACTTCAAGGACCAGTTTCCCGCCATCATAAAACAAATCATAATCCGTTTCAATTGTGTACGCCTCTCCTGTTCCTGTTTCCGCTTTAACGACTACGGTACTTTTAATTGCTTCAAATGGCAAATAAACCTTGCCTTCTGTCAATTCCAAGTCTGCGGCGGCAACTGTCTTTTTATGCTTTGTTGGGTCAAGCACATTGACAAAGATAACCGGACTTACACCGTATAACTTGTAATGTGAATACATCACTTCGCAAAGGCTGTATTTCGCCCAATCGTCACTATAACCAAGCTCCGCAACTGCTTCACTGTAGTTATTACCGAGAATAGGCACATTTGTTTTCCCACTCACCGTATGCACTGGCGCCGTTCCTACTACAAAAGCAATGCCGCTTCCTGCTGTCACCGGAGTTGAAACCGATGTTTCAATTTGTCGCGTTTTTACGCCGTGATAAAATGCCATTTTCTATTCCTCCTTATTTTCACCCATCGCGGAAACTATATCATCATAATATTTGTTGATGATATTCCCGTGTGTCTGGGTTTTTTCTTTTAGTTCCCCAAGTTTCCCAACCGGAACAATCAAACGTTCCACTTGCGGGTATTTTTCTATTACTTCTTTGTAATATTCTTTAATGCTTTCTATGCCACCACATAGGACTGTATTGCTCTTTAATCTTCCACCGGGCAATGATGGTCCTATATATACAAAATGCTGGCATTCCTTGCCTTTTACTGTATTGGCTTTTACTTCTGTTTTTTTAACCTCTTCCCTTTTCTCATTGCTGGTAGAGGTTGTTGTTTCCGTTGGATTTTCTTTTCTTTTTGCTACCATATATTTTTAACCTCTCTTTCTATTTCTGGCATTTCCCAAATAGTGAGCATTTCACCCATATAGTACGGTGCGGTATCATCTGGATATACAATGTATTCAAGCGGTTTTTTAATCAAGAATTGTTCACCTACAACCCCATCTTTTAACAACGAAATACGTATTCGTGTTAATACATTCAAAACGTCCATTGCCCCTTCGCCGCCATCCTCTGAATACGTCGCCACAATTATTCTTATTTTGCATTCACTCTCCGCACTTTGTCCTTCTTTTTGTTCATCTTTTCCAGTTAAAAACTGTAAAAGTATATAAGGAATACGCTTTGTTTCACCTTCCTTATCTGGCAAACGCATTTTATGAACTTCTGCTGGGCGTTCTTTAGCTTCTTCGCTACTTGATTTTGTACGAACCGAAAGAATAATATCTTTCGTGTGTTCCTCAATATATTTTTTTAGTTTTTCAAGTAATACAACCGCCGTCATGCTTCAACCTCCTTATTAAACATAACCGTTTAGTATTCGGCTTATTTCATGTTCAATACGTTTATTCACCGTCTCTTGTGTGGCAGCTTCAACCCTTTGCAAAACCTCTTCATTTTCCATCATATGGGCTGTCGATGGTCCAAAAAGTTGTTGTGATGTTTCACGCTTTCTTGTCATTCTCTCGAATACACCAACGCCATACCTTCCTAAATTTGCAACATATGCTGATTGCAACCTTTTTGCGCCTTCATTCTTCAACACCGAAACGCTTACAACTTTCCTTTTGGGTTGGCTTGGCGTCACCTTGAATTTAATTAATGGTATTACTGCGCCACCAAACTCAATTTGTCCTTCCAGATTGCTTGAACTCGCCCGCTTTACCTTCATGTTTCGATTGCTAGTAATGTCTTTCTGTTTTATACGGTACGTTTCTCTAATCATTTTACCGGATTTTGAACGTACCGTTGCTAATCCTCTATTTATCGTGCTGTAAAAGACTTTATTCGGGGCGTTTTTTATTCCGCCAAGTATTAAATTCACTCTTTCTATTTGTTGATTTGTTATTTCAATCATTCATCCAAGCTCTCCAAATCAAGAATTATTTCGCCCGCTTCATTTCCTACTTTTACAATATTGAAAATATCGTCCCCAATCTCTATACTCGCGCCCTGTCTTGGCATAAAGTTTAAATCACTAAAAGCAACATATAACTTGACATCAACACGAAAAATGCCGCCTGCATTATCGCTTGACGGCTTTTTCCTGTCTTGTGCGCCCTCGTAATCAAGAATTACAGGAATCGTGTGATATTCTCCATCGTAATAAATTTCCATTTCTTCCGCAAATTCATCCGTATTGTGGAAAACCGCTTTTACATCACGCTTCATTTGTTCTTTTAGATTCATTACAGAACTTGTGCAACAAACCAGCTATCGACTTCGTGAGGAATTGGAAGCGGGTTACTGTTAAGCTGTAAAAATCTGCGTGATGGATTTCTTTCAATCCAAGAATCCGGAACTCTCTCTCCTTCTACTGTAATGAAATTCTTCGTATTTTCATCGAGTAGTGTAACTGCTCCATAGTACATAGAGTAATTCGCTCCTGTAGAAATAAGAGCAAGTGTTTTTTCTGGTACAAGTGGTTTTTGCTCTGGCGCTTCTGGATTTGTCCAATCGTCCAAATACCATTCATTGTAAGTATAAATGTCCAAACCTTCTGCGTGAAGAGTACCTATATATGTTGTACCGTTTGGAAGTTCGCGTGGTTTGATAGACGCAAGGTCATAACCTTTTGTATCAAGTATTTTTTGCACTTTAGGGTGATTAATAAATGCCGTCGCAACATCATCTGACATTACACACACATCGCAATTTACAAAGCCGTTTTTTTGAACTTGCTTCCTCCATCTTTTCAAGTCTGCAATCGGGTCTGATGTTTCAGCACCCCATTTTTTAGCCGCTGTTGTGATAGTTTCTTTGTTCGTAAAACTAAAGTCAATTACTTCGTTGATTCCATCGCCAACAATCGGAATCGTACCCGTGAAAATCGCTTGCGCGCACATCCATTCTTCACGCCTTACAATCATTTCGTTAAGCTCCGTGAAATCTCTCGCAAGTTTTTCAACTACTCTTTCTGCTGGACTTTTACCTCCATATATACTTTCACCCGGCATTCTTTGCATAAGGTCGTCCACTGTCGTAATTTTGTTTGGCGCTACAAGTGGCGGCGTATAAGATTTCGTTTGATATCCACTATTTGGAATCGTCTTGCCTCCAATTTTTCTATGAACAAATGGCGCAAGCGCTCTGTTCCCTTTTTTAAAATCTACATCAACGCTTTTTGTTGTAAAAGTCTGAATGTTTTTAAAGAATGTCGTTCTAAAAAATGTATGCACTTTCGGCATACGCGTAACAACCTTCCCCATAGTACGCGGTTCAAAAATACTTATTTCATTTGCCATTTTCTATTCCTCCCTTTTCTACTTTAAGAAAATCCCTAGTTTTCTGAATGCTGGTTTCAGCATATCAATTGTAACGTCTGCCGGAAGTGGAATTTTATCCGCGAAAAATTCGCCAGTTAGATAAATAGCCGCTTCCCCGCCACTTCCATCTTCTGCGGCTATTCCATAAAGATTTTCGACTGTGTTTTCTTCAATTGTTTTTGCAGGAATCGCATTAGTCGTGTCTACCTCTGTTGCTTCAATTTTAACAACTGGTTCAATTTCTCCCCCGACAAGTTTAACGGGCGTATGTTTAGCTACTGTTGCCCCACTTTTAATCGGATATACACCTTTTGTAATCGGATAATCGCCTGCAATAATATTTTCCGGCGTGTTTGTTGCGGTATTTACTTCATACATGTTTTATCCCTCCTTATTTGCTTTCTGGAAACAACTTATCAATAGCCGCGTCATATGGATTTTCTCCATTGTTATTCTCCACGCCTTCTTGACTGCTGCTTCCTACTTTATTGATGTTACTGTTCACTACATCTGCATTTCTACTTGCAAGGTAATTTGCTCCTTGCTTTTTCTGCTCTGCCACAATCTTCATTGCTACTTCTGCGGCGGCAATTGGGTTTTCAAATTTTGCATTGTTTACAATCCCTTCGTAACCATCAATCGCCATTTCTTCAATGTTTTTAATGCGTTCACGTTCTTCTTTTGCCGCGGCATTTTCTATTTGCTTTGTTAAATCTGGGAACGCGGCTTTCAATTCATCAACTGTCTTAATTTCCATAGTGTTTTCACTCTCCTTTGTTTTGGTTTGTTTAGGTGTTTTATTTGAAAAACCTCTGCTGTCATGTAGAGAACATAGGTTTAACAACGAAATAGGTGGATTTCTATACATCTGCATATCCAATGCGGCTGAATTGACTACGTTTTCAATGGTGTTTTCTGCTTCTTCTTCAAACATCAATTCATCGCAAAAACCGTTTTCAACTGCTTCATCTCCTGTGTACCATGTTTCAGCCGTCATAAGGTCTGAAATTTCTTTTTTGTCTTTTCCTGTTTTTGCGGCATAAGCATTTATAATGCCTTGCTTTATTTTTTCAAGCATGGCTTGCCCTTTACTGAAATCACTTATGTTGTAATATCCATAAGCAAAAACCATCGGGTCATGTATCATAAAATAACCACTTGATGAAATCGCTATTGATTCGCAAGCTGCCGCAATACCAACTGCCGCACTTCCACAAAAACCATCAATTTTACAATTTATTTTCTTTCCTTCTTGCCTTTTTTCTCTTATAGCAGTTCTTATTGCTTCCGCCGCAAAAACATCGCCTCCACCACTATTTATGCGCACGCATATTTTCGATGTTGTTATTTTGTTCAACTCTTCTTTGAACAAAATTGGTGTCACTTCCGTTCCTTTTTCATCTGTCCACCAATTATAACTTTGTTTATCAGCAATCACATCGTATATTAATATTTCTGTTAAATCTCCGTTAGCTTGCGTGAAATTCCACGCAATTTTACTTGCTATTAGCTTCTTCTGCAATGTTTCTCACCTCTTTCATTAATTGTTCTTCTCTTTTTAATTGCTGTACGTTTTTGTAGAAATCTCCGCCAGTAAGTTCCATCGTTTCTCTGTCACGTGTAGAGAATCCATTTGCAACCCGTTTTTCTGCCGCGGTGACTTCTTGTACTGGATTTAAAAGCCCTTGTGCTGGTCCATTCCACTCCGCTCCACAATATGCTTTCCTAATAATTGGGTCTGCAAAGAATCCGGGAGCCGGTATTCTCCCTTTCGCAATCGCTTCCGCTAGCCATTCTTCAAAAATCGGCTGACAAAAATCATTTGCAAGCCATGTTCTGTACATTTTGAACATTTTCCACGCTTCAAGTAAAGCGCCTCTCGACGCACTGTACGAAGCATTAAAGTTCTTTACAAGTAATTCGTACGGAATTTCAAGCGCGGCACCAATTTGTCTACAAATAGCAATTACAAAGCCATCGAACGCAGTGTTTGGTCTACCGGGGTTTAATTCTTTTGCTTTTTCACCTTCATTTAAGTCGATAATCGCCCCCGGTGCAAGTTCAAGAGTTCCATCATCCGCACTGTCTACTTGTTGCTTTTCTGGTATAATTTCACCTAGTGCAGTTTCACTGCTTGCACTTTCTTTTTCGATAAACACAGTAAACATTCCGCTAACAACCGCCGCAACAAGTTCCGCGTCTGTATAACGCCCTAGCTGCTTCAATGCTTCGATAACAGGTGCAAGGAAAGGAACACCTCTTCTTTGTCCTATGCGTTCCCTATTCATTACATGAAGCACATTTCTTCTTCCCGTTTTCGCTCCATAAGCTTCAACCCTTGTCCATTTAGTTTCTATTGCTTCAAATGATAACGGATGATGTGTGCTGATATGGTACGCCACGACTTCTCCAGCTTCGTTCACTTCTACACCTCCGACAATTCTGGGGTTTGTGTTTCCTGCTGGGTTACTTAATCTATCAGCTTCAATCAAGCAGATTCTCAAGTCATAAGGCATATTGATTCTTTTAGTTACTGGAAGGGTAACAATTACATCTCCACTCATAAGCCAATTCAAAAACGCAAGCTGTTGAAGTTCATAAAAGTTATCTAGTCTTTCAATGTCGCAAGCAGGAGAATCCGCCCACAATGCAAATTCTCTTTCGATTTTACTTTCAAGCTTGCTAGCTTCCTCTTCCGAAATCCCCAGCACTTCGTAATCTACTTGGCTTTTAAGCCTCAATCCTCCGCCGACTACATTGGTCCTGCATGTTTTGACTGCTCCTGTCGCAAGCGGAACACCCATATACAAATCACGTGAACGTTGTCTTAATGTCGCAAGATTTTCTTGTATATCCTCTTTAGCGCTTCCGCCACTATAAAGCCAACCTAATAGTGATTTTTTAGTATGCGAAGCCCCGTAATTGCTATAACCACTATTTATGATTTTAAGTCTTTGACGCGCGGCAACACGTTTAAGTCCTTTTTCTGGCGATATAGCGGCTATTGCCTTATCTAATATATTCAATTTTTTTCACCTCCTTTATAAATCACGGAGAACAACTCTCATTACTCGGTTTCTGCCCTTTCTTTTCGATATGTTTTTAAGTTTTTCAACTTCATTCTTCCAGAATTGAATTTGTTTTCTTATTTCCGGAAGATTCGCTTTCGTCAAGCTTCTTGAACCTATGGAATAGCTTTGGCTTGTTGTGACCTCCAATTCAGCGGTCAACCAAGCTTCCAAATGCTTCTTTGCTACTTCAAGTGTGTATGCCATTTATATAATTCCTCCCGAACGTGAACGCCTACCACGTTTTTTAGTCTGCACGGCTGACGTTTCTTTTTTATCTTGCTTTTTAAGTACCGGATTCGCTATTTCAAGCGCAACCGTCGCATAGTTACGAACGTCAAGTGGCTCATTTCGTTTATATCCGCTGTTTTTTAGCTTCCATACATATTGTGCTTTACCTCGTTTATAGGTCATTACCATTTTTTCAGCAGTTAAACCTTTAAAATATTCTTCCGTATAACCTCTGTCTTTCTCTTTTGGAAAATGACAATAGTTCGGTCCTTCTTCCTTTACCGCTAATCTCTGATATAGCAATGATTTTCCTGTATCGACTCCAATAGTAAACAAAGGTGTTTTCTCTCTGTTTGATGTTGATGGCTTGCTGTAGTAAGGAACTTCCGCTCCTCCTTTACCTTTAATAGCAAAAATGCGGCGTGCTGTCCTCGGTTTGCAAAATTTATACACTTGGTTAGTAAAATGTCCTCCACTATCTATACATGTGCAAATGATTTTTAATTTTGCGCCATCTGCTCTGGTAAATGTTTGATTGAGGAACGTATCTAGTTCGTCCCATATGCCTTTTAGCTTCAAGTCTCCATATATTACTTGATATTTTATTCCCCAGCTTTCTTTACCTTCGCCCCATCCAACAACTTCAATTTCGAATCTATCATCTTGCGTGTCAACTCCTGCGGTTAAGCAAATTACCTCTTCCGGAACTTCGCAATTATATTTTTCTCGGCGCTTGTAGAGGTCGTCTTTTTCAAGTTGTTCGCCTTGTTCTTCCCACGTTTGCCCCATTTCTGTATTGGTCCAAACTTTTAATAATTCGATATTTCCCTTTTTCTTTTCTTCATTTGCTGTCAAAAACTTTTGAACTATCTCTTTCCACTCGACAAACAAAGAGGCAAGGGCATTTAGATGAAATCCTCTAACTTTTCTCTCTGGGTATTTTGCAATAAACTTACCTTTCTGGAACTGTTCCTTCCAATCAATCTCATTTGATACAACGCCACACTTTTCACATACGTGTGAAATATCGTCAAGATTATTTTTATCAAATACCACCCTTCCCCATTTTAACGGCTGATATTCTCCACACTCTGGACAAGGTACGCACCATTCCTCTTGCGTGCTATGTTCAAACTCAACCTCTATTCGCGAAAGTCCTTTAATAGTGGGTGTACTTACGCATATTTCTTTCTTATTCCAAAATGTCGTAAGTCTTTTCCCAGCCAATAGAAGTGGGTCACCTTCATTCCCCGCGGTTGCTGGGTAGCGGTCTATTTCATCCGCAAGCAATATTCTAATAGGTCGAGACGCAAGAGAAGAAGCTGAATTTGCTCCAACCATCGTGACATGTCCACCCGGAAATATTTTTTGCAAAATCGTGTTCCCACTGTTTCTGCTTTTGTCATTCACTCTATCTTTCAGTACCGGCGTATCTCTCAACATAGGAGAAAGCCTGTCCTTGCTAAATGTTTCCGCCATTTGTATCGTTGGTTGTAGCACCATAATCGGGCTAGGGTCATAATGCATATAATATCCTATAGGATTTAAAATAAACCCATCCGTTTTCCCTAACTGTGCCGCACTCATTACGACAACTTTTTGCACCTTTATATCAGAAATCGCGTCCATGATTTCTCTTTGATATGGTGCTTTTGTTGTTTTCCATTTGCCCGGCTCTGCGGATGATTCAGAAGAAAGACGGCGGTATTCATCCGCCCACTGTGAAATTGTCATATTTGGCGGCGGCTTCAACACTGAAAATATCCTTGCGAATAAATCAACTGTCGCTTTCTTCATCGTCATTCACCCTCTCTCCGAAAACTGTTTTAAAATCTGAAAGCTCGTCTAGTGATTCATCAATATGCTCTTTTAGTATTTTGAATATCTCTGTTTTGTCTTTTTTTTTGCTTAAAATTGGTGAAAGTTTTGCAGGTATTGCCATTAAACGACTTTTGAAATTAATGAGCATATCAGTCATTACGACTTCTATATCGTCCGAACTATGCAATTTATTTTCTTTTATCTTTAATTCAAACTCTTCATTCAATCGCTTGGCACGCACTAACTTTGCGCGTTCTGTATAGTAGTCAATGTTCTCTTCTGTTTCGGGGTTACGTTTTCTTAGATAATTTATATATCTGTGTACCGTGGGAATGAGTTCATAAAGTCCGTTGCTGTTTGGATATTCTTCAATGATTTTTTCGTCCCTCAATTGCCGCACTCTTCGTTCTGAAATATCAAGAAAACGCGCAATCGCTTTTGCGTTGTAAAGTTTCAAAAGCAACACCCCCTTCTTTTTTTATTTTTTGAACACCCCCTTATAAAATTTTTCCGCAAATTCCGGAAGTGGTTTTTTGTATTTTATATCTAGGCAAATCCCGGGCGTCAGCGGACCCGCAGGCTTTATATTTCGCTGGAAGAACCTATGGTTTTTTTAGCATATACCTTAAATTTCTTCTGTTCCATCATCTTTGGTATCGTCAATCTCTCCTGTTTCTGGGTCTATGTTGAATACCCCTTTTAGTTTTTGTTTTGCAAGGCGATATTTTTTTTCTTCGAGTTCTATACGTCGCCTGTCGAGTTCGTATGACTTTATACTGTCAAGAAGCTTTATTATTCTGCCATGTATTTTATTCAACTCTGCCTCTAACCTTAAAGTCCTATCGAACGGACTTGCTTTTACAACTGTTTTCATGGCTGTTTTTAATTCTTCTATGTTACTCCTCTGTTTTTGCTTCTTTTTATCCTCCTGCTTTGGCACAAGCATTTCAACAACCTTGTCCACGTGCAATGCCTCTTCATTCTCCTGCTCTAAAGCTTTAATTTTCCTTTTCAAATCATTTTCTTTTGCTATTAGCAATTGAAGTTCTCTCAACATATTTTCTTGTGTGTTCAGCGTAATTGATTCTATATACGCCCTTTCCTCTGGCGGTAAATCGTCAAGATGTACGGTTGAATATGCACCGTGCGTTTCTGCGTTCTTATTCCGGAGAGGTGCGCCATGCCCTGTTGCGTTTTTATTCCCGGGTTGTCCTCCGCGCTTCTTCTTCCCAAGTTCTGCTTTCCAATCATCTTGACTTTTCCATTTTCTTATACTGCTTTCTGGCACTCCTGCTTCTTCTGCCAATTCTTTTGTCTTTATTTTCCCTCCGCTTTCAATCCATTTTTTCTTCACAACTTCCCGCATTGGATGTCTCGGTCTTGCCACTGGCTCTTCCCCTCCTTTCGTTTGTTTTTCTATTTTGCTTTTCGTTACCTTTCCGGAAGCAAAAAAATAATGAGCCTAGAATCAAATAGGCTCATGTGGTATAGATTTCCATACTACAAATATACCGCATAAAAAGCGGACAAAACGGACAAAATTCAGTTTTTTTTAAAATATCTTTTGATTCTTTTTCTAGGTGTATCTCCGTTAGGATAACCGTACACTTTTAGAGCGACCATGCTCCATGTCATTCCTTTTATGTACCTTAATTCTATAATTTGGCGCACTTTACTATCTTCTATATTCTCGATAAAATTTTCTATTTCTTCTAACTCGCGATATAGTTTTAATTTTCTATCATTTAATCTTTCTGTTACTCTTTTTATCTTATCTCGTCTTTTGATATTAACTCCTGTTATTTTGATTGTATGTTCTGTATACGGAAATGATTTCGAAGAAGCCCGTACGACATCCGATACAATTTCCTCTGATTCTTGTTGCATTTCTAAAATTCTATTCTCTAATATTTTGATTTCTTTTATTTTATCTTTAAATTGTTCAAGTTTTTTTAAATCCATTATATGCAACCCTCTTTCTTTAATTATTGTTAAGGCGGTCTATTTACCCATTTGAATGGTATTAATCGCCTTGTTGTTTTCATTTTTTCACCCTCTCTTCTGTGCTTGGGTTTTTAACCACTTCATACATATTCCATGGCGTTCCTCTATATCGCTTTGATTACATTCAAACGCATAATCACAAAACCTTCCTACGCCATCACATCTACAGCATATAAACTCCACCATTTCTGAAATATTCATCCCTTTTATAATTTCAAATATCGTGGGAAATGGTTGAGGCTCTGGGATTTCTTTTTTAACCTCTGCTTTCTTGCCCTCTCCCTCTGTTTTTATTTTCTTTTCCTCTTCTTGTATTGTTTCTTCTGCCGCTTCCTTCTGGTCCTCTTCCTGCTCTGCATTTTCTTTATTCTCTTCTGCTATTGTTTTTATTTCTGCCTTTTTCTCTTTTACATCGTTTATTGATATATTACCTTTTTCCATGTATTTTTTAAAAACTTCTTGTTGTGCTTCTTTTGGTAAAGTCGAAATTTCATATGCTGTTGATATATTGATTTTCTGTTCCTTAAACTCTTCCTTGAAATCCTCCGAAAGCTTTTTCGATATACTGTCCATCCTGCCCACTTGCGCCGCTGATGTCTTTAATGTTTTAGCAACTAATTCTCTTACTCTACCCGGCAACTTCTCTTTCTTCTTATATCTTTCTAGTAACTCTTTCAATCTTTCTGCTTGTTGTGTCTTTTCCCAATCCGTCAACTGTCTTGCTGTTGCATTTGTCGTTATTAGCAATAGTTGCTCTTTTATTTCGTCCAGTTCAGTTTCAATAGCACATGGAATAAATTCAAATTCCTTTTTACCTTCTTTCACTAAAGCAAGAGAAGCAAGGCGGCGGCGGTGTCCTGCTATAACCTTATATTTTCCATTGTCTAATTGCTTTACTGTTAAATTCTGTTTTATTCCAAACATTTCAATCGAATCTTTTAATTCCTCTATATCTTCCACGGAATAGAAGTTTTCTTTTGATGGTTCTAAATCAAACACGCTGATTGAAACCACTTTTAATGTTTTAGACTTCCTTCCTCCCTCTTTTCCCGCCGCTCCATTCAATGATGTTCCACTTAATAATGAATTAAGATTGAACTTTGCCATTTTCGCACCTCCGTTTTGTGACCGAATCGGACACTTTTATTTACTTAAATATTCTTCAACAAACTTCAAATAATCTCTTGCCGCTCCACAACGTCTTGAATATTCAATAATAGGAGTTGTTGCGAAAGTGCTTTCGTCCACTTTTTCAGTGCGGCGTATATGCGTATTAAATACCGGATATTCTGTTTGAGTTTTTAACCACTCTTCCCCTTGTTTATTAACTTCGTTTCTTTGATAACATGTAACAAGGCAACCTCTTAAACATAAACCCGGGTTCAAGTCCTCTTTGGTATTCTCAATTTGTTCTTTCAGTTCTGCCAGACCATCGAAAGCAAATTTGTCAATCTTAATCGGTATTAATATATCATCAGAAGCTACAAGAGCGTTTATGGTGCTTATATTGATGTCTGGGGCATTATCTATAATGCAATAGTCATATTCATCCTCTACAGAGCGTAGCGCTGTTTTGAATCGCGTTTGTTGCGGTCTTGTAGTATCAAGCATTACTTCAAGGTTTGCTTTAAGTAATGTCATGTTTGCTGGTATAAGGTCCAGATTCGCGTATTGTGTATGCGCAATTATTTCATCAAGGTTTACATTGTGTGTTGTCATAAGTTCTGCAACGCTAGGTTTATCATAACTGTGTAACCCAAACATCTTTGAAGCATTTCCCTGTTTATCATTATCCACAAGAAGAACACGTTTATTGTGGACAACTGCAAGTATATGTGCAATATTTGTTGCTGAAATAGTTTTTGCCACTCCACCTTTTAAATTAATAATTGATATAGTTTTCATCGTTGTTTTTCCTCCTATTATTTTAAATTCTTAAAACCGAAATTTCTTTCTAGGTAAGTAACACTTTGGGTGTCTCTCGGGTCGCATAATGGTTGTATTTGAATATAGTTCCCGCTTCCATCTAACTCATATCGAAATTCAACTTTCCCGGTTTTGAGATAATGAACGCAAGCTATATCCGTTATCCTCTTCACTTCTCCTGTATTAGCCTCTTTTACCTTGTCCCCTATTTCAAAAGGACACGTTGCATTGAATGTTGCTATTTGCATTTTTATTCCCCCTGCTCACTTATATATCGCTTGCCTTTTGAAGTTATAACATATGGATATAGTCTCACACCATCAACAACGCTTGCTTTAAACATTCCTATTGAAATATCTATGCATTCCAATTCATCTTCATATTCAAACCCATCTTCGGTCCCTTTCTCGTATTTCGCAACCTCTACTGTAACCCCATTATCTTCATGCTTTAATTGCCACTCTATTTGTATTTTTTGGAATGCTTTGTTCCATTCAGTGTTATGTTCTGATTCCTCGCCAGCAATTATATGAGCCAATTCATGTGCCAAAACTTCAATCATTGCTTCAAATGGTATATTTGTTGATATATCAATCAATGGTGTGCTGTCGTCCGCTGGAAATGTAACCATTCCGCATTCTCCAAAATCTTTTCCTTTTAAACTTGGGTTGAACTGTATATCTGCATTTATGTTCGGGTCTATGTCGTTCATTATTTTTACAATATCTTCAAAAGGATTATTGATGTATTTAATCATGTTTTTCACCTCTTCTCTGATAACCTCTAATTCCTCAACATCCTCTTTCTCAAAGCACATCGGGCAACCTGGGTTATATTTTCCAGCTTTCCAATCTGCAATAAATTCTTCCTTTTTCCCTTTGTATCTTGGAAATGGGTGTGTTTGTTCTGCATGATAAATTCCCATCATCATTTTTTCGTCAACTTCATCATCCCACCCGTAAACATGATAACTTTCGTGATTGTCATAGTCCCAAAGAGATAAAAGAAGTACAACGCCGTCAAATTCTTCATATGCCTTCTGTATATTTTCAAAATCTCTGTATGTAAGTCCTTGACCTTTATTCTGCTCTCTGATTTCATTAATTGTTTTACCGCCTGTTTTTAAACGGCATTTAATAATTTTCGGCTGATATTTCACTTTGTTTTCTCCTTTCTAATCTGTTCGCAATGTTTAAAATGCTTTCCATGGCAACTCTAATGTTTCCGTCTGTTCCTGCTGTAATGCTTAATATATTTGCAATATCTCTCAATTCTTCTGCAGCTTCAATTTCTTTTTCATTTGCTCCGGATTTCCTCATGCATTCTGGACATATCTGTAACCCTTCCGGAACTACATCGCCACATGTAATACATTTGTCTACCGCCATTTTCTTTTCGCCTCCCCTTTTTATACTGAATAACCCAACATAACCATATTGCCTGTCATTATCGCTCCTATGAAGTATATAAGCCATGCAATGAGTGCAACAAGCAATATATTCTCAATCCACCCTGCAAGCTTTAAAAGCCATTTTGCGACTTGTAGAGGATAATACAAATATTCTACTACTTTCCTTTCCTTTCCACCACTCCTGTTGATGTCATATGCATTTGCACGTATTCTCAAATTGATTTTCGGTTCAATTCCTCTTCTGATAGTGAATATTACCCAATAGAGAATTACCACTATGTTTCCTATTGTCATTTTATAGCCCCCTCTTGATTGTTTTTACTTTCTCCATGCACGTAATCCAGAAACAACACCGCTCCTGTGAATCTTACTCGGTACTGCTCCACATCTTCTGCGGTTACATATTGCCTCCCATAATGTGCTTTCATATCCCGCCAAATACTCCATGGAATAAAGAAAAACTTGTCTTGAATGCCAATGCATACCCCCGCTACTGCTCCAAGCTTTTCATGGTATTCAAGCTTCTCCATCTGCGTACTTGTCAAAACACTCCTTTTCATTCTGTCTGTTCTGGTGTACTTTGCTTCAAAGCATATTGAGCGTCCACCTTTTAAAGTCCCTTGAAAGTCTGGTTGTGCAAGTGACGTGAATCTACCTGTAAATGTCCCGTCTTTGTGTTTCTTTGTCACTCTGAACGGCTCCGGCGTTTTCCCCACTTCTGCTTGTCCATTTGCACAATATACCTTACACCCAGCTTTTATGTAAGCTTCAAAATGATGTCCTTGCGCATTGTTCACGCTGTTTTGATACCTCTGCATTACTTTTCTTTGGTCGTACATTTCTTTCACGCTCCCTTCATTCTTTACGACACATTTTCAAATATATGGACCACCCTGTATACTCGTTGTACTCTACACGGAATGCATAGTCTTTGTTGGCAAGTGTCCAACCCTCGTATTTTCTTTCCCAATACTCAATTCCCGGAGGATTCTTTGCTATTCTTTCAATTTCTCTGCGACTGTATTTGAAATCGTTGTTTCTACTCCATGGCTTTTCTAGGTTCTGCGATGAACTCCAACGTTTTTTTCCACTTGGGTTCTTTGTTAGGTATGCACACAATGCGGCAACCCCGTTTTCATCTGGCTGTAATCTGTCCGCATTAACAAATCCTATTCTTTCGCCCTTCTTTTGACCTTTCTTTCTTCTTTTGCACCATAGGTCCTCAACTGTGTCTCTGTCAAGTCCGCCATTTATGAATATATGGTGATGTATTCTCACTGGCTTCTTTCCATCTTTCCCGGTGCTGCATTCTGTAACAAGTATGTATTTCAAGGGTGGTAATCCCTCTTTTTCTCTTCTGTACTTTATACGGCGTAAGTAATTCGCAACTTCCTTTTCTGCTTCCTCTATTGTTTCTGGTAGGTACTTATCTTTGTATGTAGCTGTAACATGCA
This sequence comes from Tepidibacter formicigenes DSM 15518, assembly GCF_900142235.1. Classification (GTDB taxonomy): domain Bacteria; phylum Bacillota; class Clostridia; order Peptostreptococcales; family Peptostreptococcaceae; genus Tepidibacter; species Tepidibacter formicigenes. The sequence goes on from NZ_FRAE01000012.1 coordinate 26,667, forward strand.
AATCCTCTTCACTGAAATTTGTATTTGCAAGCTGTGTCAAATATCTCCTTGCATTCTTATCGTTCAGATTCCTTTGCTTTGGCTCTGTGACCTTCTGTTTTTTTGCCCTCTTCCCTCTCCTGCTTACATCTTTCTGATTTTGTGAATATGGAAAAATATCAACTTCCAAATATCTATTGCCGCAATATATTTTTTTTTCTCTCATGAAACTTCTCACGGTTTTCTCTCCCTTCTCTTTTTGTTATACAACTTTAGATATAAGGAGTATTAAAACCATTCCTACTCACTCTATTCAAATATTAAAATTTATCCCCCAGTAATGAATAACTCCTATTGTACTTGTCAATAATAAATACGAGTAATGTATTTGGTATATTTTTTCTCTTGCTTACATACTCATTTATTAGTACAATCTTTTAGATATTATTTTTATATATTTTATATCTGGGTAATACTCTTTCGTTGGAATGTTAATACCCATTACAAGCCCGAATTGCGCCCGTGTCAAGCGCTGTTTTCTTGACTTTCGCCGCCATTCTGCTATAATGGATTTATAGTTTCATCGTTGTTTAGACGGCGATAGTTCAAAGAAAAACGTTTTGCATTCATTGTTGGAAGGTGCGTGCAAAGCGTTTTTCTTTTGTCCTTTCAAAATTGTTCAATTTAATTGTATTTGTAATTATTTTCCATTTTTCTAATATGCGCACCTTTACTCTCTTCCTTTTGTTTGGCACAATTGGTTTAGTCATGTTTGAATATGCTTTCTTTCTACCTTGTCCGGGTTTACTATTATTACACTGTGCGCATTCTTGTCCATTAATTCTGCTCGGATTTTGATTTTATTCCCGCTTTTTCGATAAATGATTGCCGAAATACATTTGTACTCTGCTCCATCAAATATAATGCTTTCTTCTGACATCATTGCTTCTTTCAATTCCTTGTTAGTCATTTTTATCACCTATCTTTTTAAAATCTCCTTTTAAAGCCTTTTAAATTTACCAAATCATCATATTTAAACTTGCATTTATTCTTACAGTAAATGTTGTCTGTCCAGTAAAACTCGCCATCCGAGCAATACCGATTCTCCTTTAATTCCATTTTTGTGATATAAAACCATGTTCGTCGAAGTTCTTTTCTCTAAAAATACATCCGCAACGATTTTATGAACTTCATATTCTCTATATGTCCCATTGAAATCCACTTTTACAACCATCCATTTGTTCTTTTTTAAATATGACTTGATAGGTTTAACCTTTCCATTTTTAAGCTTTCTTCTAAAATTTCCGTAATTAGAAACTTGGTATTTCTTAGACCCTGGAACATCGAGCCAGTATTCGGGTATTTTCCTCAAACTTTCACCCCCTTTGCTTCTCTTGATATAGATATTTTATTTACGGGTGATACCATGCACCCAATATTTAAGGGTTTCATATTTTTTATAGCTTCGTCTAATTCTTTTTCACTTTTGATTCCATATTTCGCAAGTGCTTTCCACACCTTATTGATGTCTGGTTTACTCAAATTCATTCGCCCCCTTTAAGATTGGTTATTTGTCTTTGCCACCGCGGCAGGCTATATTCCTGCCGCCATTAACATCTTTTTTGAATCACTCACCAATTCAATTCCTTTTACCATATAGAATATTTTTTCTTTGTCCTCTTCTGATAACTTGCTTAAAATTTTTACAAATTCTTCTGCGTCAATCTTCTTTTGTTTCAAAATAGACTTGTCTTGTAACATATTTTTTCACGCTCCTTTTTGTATTAAATAAAATTCCGTTATACACTGGTCCAATATTTCTGATTGCTCTTGAATTTCTTCTTTAGAACCACCATTTTCAATTAATAGATGTAACCTTTTTCTTTCCTGCTCTAACTTTTCTTTTGCAGTCACTCCCTCTCCCTCCTCTGTTTTTATCTCCCGACCTCTAATCTCTTATTTTTGGTTCTTATATTTCCAGATACTCTATTTACTATTTGGAATAAGTCTGGTGTATCTTTTACCACTAGCCAATTCTTAAAATTCAATCCCATCTCTTTTATTCTTTTCTTTTGCGCTCGAGTTGGGTTTTTGCCATGCTTCATACTTTCATACCTCCTATATTTTACTTTCCAATTAATGGTGTATAATTTAATTGGAAGGGGGTGTTTTTATGTGGCGTTATAAAAGCCCTATTGGCAATATTTATATCAAGTATTTGCCCGAACACCGTGCATATGGCACTATTTACAATGGCATTGTATGGGAGACCTGTGACAATCCCCAAGCTTCTGCCGATAATGTTTATTGCCATTGCACCGGTTGTCCGGAATGGGACATGCTTTGTGATATTGATAATGTCCCAACAGATTTAAGCGAATGGGAAAATGTTAATCTTCATAGTTTGTATAGTAATTTACTACTTTTAGAGATTTACTATCTTTATCAGATTTAATGTTTTCCATTCTTTGAACAATTCCAGTAATGTGATTTAAGATTTTAATGTTTTCATTGATTTCTTTTATTTCATTGTTGGAATTGCTCTCTTTCTCTTTGGCTATCTCAATCTTACTTTTTAAAATTTCTGTATATCCAATCGCTATTTCTTTAATGTTGTCAGAAATAATTTTTACTTTAGTGTCCATTTCCCTCACCTCCTCTCAGCTTCTGAATATCTTTATTTCTTCCTTTCCCTTTGCTATACTATATTTATCAATCCTGTCAGATTGAAATATAGATTAGAAAGGGGGCAATACCATGAATTTTGGAAATTGGGACAACTCTATTCATGAATACTGCGAACAAATTAAAAGAATCGCTTTTATGCAGAGAATTAAACCAGAAAATGTTTATGTGGATTTCGAGCAAAAAACCGCTGAAATTATAGGTTCTCGAGGAACTTACAATACAACTCTTAATAGTTGTACTTGTTATGATTTTGAAACTAGACAATTGCCGTGCAAGCATATATATCGTCTAGCTTTTGAACTCGGTTTTCTTGATGATTTACCTAAAATCAATAGAAAAGCTTCCAAGGCTTTCAAAGATAATATCCAAAATGAAATTGAACGTTACAAGGAATATTATCTAAATGGTGCTATTTCTATTGAAAAATTCAATAAGATTGTTAATGCTCTACAAAGTAAGTAATTCTTTTGCCCCGTGCTTTTGTACGGGGTTTTCTTTTTTATTACCTCCTTCCAAGACTTAACTTGGTTATAATTTTATATGACTAAGTTAAGTTTGTCAATACTTTTTTCTTGACCTAGTCATATTTTTTTGATATGCTTTACTTGTTAAAATAAGGAGGTGAAGAACAAATGAACGAAGTAAATGCAAGGATAATTAAGATATTCAATACCTTAAATATTAAACAAGTTGAATTTGCAAATAAAATTGGGGTTTCTCAAGCATATATTTCAAAACTTTTCAAAAAAAATTCAGTTAAAACCCCTTCTGATAGGATAATAAAACTTATTTGTAGCGAATTTAAGGTAAATGAAGAATGGCTTCGTTTCGGAAAAGGGGAAATGTTTATCGAAAATGATTCAACTATTATTTCAAAACTATCAACCGAATATAATCTTGATTCACTTGATAAAAAGATTATAGAAAGTTATTTAAAACTAGGAGAAGAACAGAGAAAAGTGATTAAAGATTATGTCTATTCTCTCGCTAAAGCCATTAATAGCGATGAAGAAATTGCCGTTACCAAAGAGAATGTGTTAGAAAAAAAGCAGAATATGTCCCAAAATGAAGAAGATTCAATCGAAAAAGAATTGAATGCATACCGTCTTGAATTAGAGGCGGAGAAAAAAGGGAGAACATCATTAGTTTTAGGCGAGCGAAAAGAAAGCTTGGGTTAAAACATTAAACTGCAAAATAAAATGATTAGGAGGTTTCAAGATGGCTGTTAATTATTGTGGAGGTATTCCGGAAATTCCCAAAGCAGGCGTTGTAGAAATTGTCGCTTTTCCGGATTCAATTAAAATTATTCGCGGATTTTCAAAAAGTATTGTTATACCGTATGATAATATTAAAAATATTTCCATGAAAACCAATGAACAGATATCCAAGGATGTTACTCTAACGAGAGTTCTTGCGCTTGGAATTTTTGCTTTAGCTGCAAAAAAGAAAACAAAGGTTGTTACAAATTATCTCTTGATTGATTATGACGCTAACGGAATTGAATGCACTGCTGTTTTTACTGGTGATAAACTTCCAAAAGTCGTTTCTAAAATTTCTAAAGCGCGCCAAAAATACTTAAAATCTAATAATAAAATTGATGAAATTTCTACAACTCGCGAAGAATCTGACTATGAATATTCTGATATAGAAAAGTTAGTTATAAAACAATATAGAAATAATCCGGAAGTTCATAAAGAAATTCATCGTTTATTAAATATTGAAGTCTAAAATTTTCTCAAAACCTCGTGCATAAACATGAGGTTATATTTTTATGAAGGGAGTTATGTACTTGAAAAAAGCCGCTTTGTATATAAGAGTTTCAACATCACATCAAATAGATAAAGATTCTTTACCCTTCCAGCGTCAAGAATTGTCTAATTACTCAAAATACGTGTTGGGTATTGATGATTTTGAAATATTTGAGGACGCTGGGTATTCCGCCAAAAATACTGATAGACCAAAATACCAAGAAATGATGTCACGCATAAAGAATAACGAATTTTCACATTTGCTAGTATGGAAAATTGATAGGATTTCAAGAAATCTGAAAGACTTTACCGAAATGTATGACGAATTAAAGGATTATGGCGTAACCTTTATTTCTAAAAACGAGCAATTCGACACCTCTTCCGCCATGGGTGAAGCCATGTTGAAAATAATTCTAGTATTCGCAGAACTTGAACGCAAGTTGACCGCTGAACGTGTTTTCTCAATAATGCTTTCACGAGCCGAAAAAGGGTTATGGAATGGTGCAACTGTTCCTCTGGGGTATAAATGGTCAAAAGAGAAAAAATTCCCTGTAATAGATGAAGAGGAAGCAAGAACGGTTAAATATATATATGACTTATACGAGAAAAAAGCTTCTACCTCTAAAGTTGCTTTTCAATTAAATTCAGAGCAAGTAAAAACCAAACGTGGTGGCAAGTGGACCTCTAAAACCGTAAATGATATATTGAGAAATCCGTTTTATATAGGTACTTACAGATACAATGTAAAGAATAGCCCTAACAGGCGTTGGAAGGATGAAAAAGAATGGGTTGTCGTTGAAAATAATCACCCGGGTTTCGTTTCAAAGGAGCAATTTGAGAAGGTTAATAAAATGTTATCTGATAATTATAAGGGTAACGGAGAATTTCAAAGAGCTAACACCAACACTCATATATTTTCAAAAATATTATTTTGTGGCAAATGCGGTTTAGGCATGAATGCAGGGCTTGACAGAGCGAGAAAAGACGGTTACAGACCATCAAGATATACTTGTTATTCAAATCATTTTACAGAGAATACCCGTAATTGCAATAATTTTGTTAGTGATATAACATTAATGCCTTTTGTATTGAACTATATTTCAAACTTTATTAATTTGCAAAATAAAATTACACAAAAGCATTCTCTTCGCGATATTGAGAGAATACTTTTGCGCGGTAAATCTTTTGTAGATGTGGAATGTATTGATAGAAAAGGTCTTGAAGAAACATACATCGCCTTTGCTGTTGGTTTCGATGATAAAGCTTATAATAATTCCAATGAAGAGGAATCCGCCGAAAACTTAGAACTAGAATCTTTGAAGAAAGAAAAATTGAAGTATGAAAAAGCATTGAAGCGACTTGAAGATTTATTCCTATTTTCCGATGAAGCTATGTCCAATAAAGACTTTTTATTCAAAAAACGTGACCTAACACAGCACCTCGAAAGAGTAAATGAGAAACTTTCAGAACTCCATAGAAGAAATGCCGATATGAGATTAACAACCGATGTTGCTTTCTTAAATAAAGCAAGTAATTTTTTAATGAGTAAACATCTTTCCGGAAAAAGAAATATTGATTATAGAGAACTTTTAGCGGTTGTTGATAAGACTTTAATACAAGATTTCATACAAACTGTTATTGATAAAATTATTGTCATTGATAAAAGAGTACATTCTATCACTTTTCAAAATGGAATTACTCATAATTTCCTTTATAAAGCTAAAGAAAAACAGAAAATGCGTCCAAAACAAAAGTTTCTTTATCGTTCTTATGAGCCAATACTTATACAGTACCTTAAAGAACACGAATCAGTATCAAGAAAAGAGGTTGAGGACCTTATAGGAATGGGGCGCACTGGTGCTGGTTCTATCCTCAAAGAATTTGTTGATAGAGGAATTGTTGAGAAAAAAGGAAATTCCGTTGCAACTAGATACTTTTTGAAAGAAAAAAAGACCACTTAATCAAAATTAGTGGTCTTTTTGCCATTTACTCAAAGCCTTATGTATCAAGGTATAGGAGCAATCATATTTACTTTAACTTTCGGTCATCCTAGGGTGTAAAATGCTACTTTTTTCAAACTACTCATCTCCTTTTAAATCAGAAAGTTCATACAGTACTATAGAAGATACAACTATAGATGCTGTTTCTGTTCTTAAAATCCTAGGTCCTAAACTTACAGAAATTCCTCCTATATTTTTAAGTTCATGAATTTCTTCTTCTTCAAATCCACCTTCTGGACCTATAAAAATCCCTATTGAATTAATATTTACACCCTTTAAAACATTTTTTATAGATTTTGAATCTTCTTTTTCATAAGGAACTAAATTTAAATCATTATTTTTCATGTCTAAAAGGGCCTCTTCAAAAGTTAAAGGCCCTTTTACTTTAGGAATAATTCCTCTTTTACTTTGTTTTGCTGCTTCATATATTATTCTTTCCCATCTTTCTATCTTTTTATCTTTTTTACCATCAATTTTTGCAACACTTCTTTTAGTTATAACAGGAATTATTTCACTTACTCCAACTTCAGTTGATTTTTGAAGTATCAAATCCATCTTCTGTCCCTTTGGAAGCCCTTGATAAATTTTTACTTTTATATTAGATTCTCTATTTATATTAATTTTTTGTGCTATATTAAAAAAAACCTGCTTTTTAGTAATATTACTTATTTCGCATATGTATTCATTATTGTTTCCGTCACATATTTCTAATTTATCTCCTATATTACATCTTAATACTCTAGAGATATGTTTTACATCTTCACCTTCTATAAAGCACTGACCTTTATCTAAATCTATATTTTTAGAATCAACAAAAAATCTATCCACTATTACTCACCCTTTTTAGATACAATTACTGCCCACTCTCCCATAGTTTTAACATCTAATATTTCAAATTTATTTTCTAAAAGAGCAGCTTTAACATCTTCTATTTTTTCTAATATTATACCAGATGATATGAATAATCCATTACTATTTAAAAATTTACCTACATCCTTTGATAAAATCATTATTATATCAGCTATTATATTTGCAACTACTATATCTGATTTTTCTTTAACTACTTCCATTAAGTTCCCATGTCTTACTTCTACTACATCTTCAACTTTATTTAATACTACATTTTCTTTTGAAACTTTAACTGCAACAGGGTCAAGATCTACTCCTATAACTTTAGATGCGTTAAGCTTTGCAGCTGCAATAGATAATATTCCACTTCCACATCCGATATCAAATACAGTAGCTTCTTCATTTACTCTCTTTTCCAATTCCCTTATACACATTGTAGTAGTTTCATGAGTTCCCGTTCCAAATGCCATTCCTGGATCAAGTTCTATTACTATTTCACCTTTTCTTTTATCATAATCTTCCCAAGTAGGCTTTACAACTATTTTCTCTCCTACTTTACTAGGCTTGTAATATTGTTTCCAAGAATTAGCCCAATCTTCTTCATTAACTTCGGTTATATTTACGCTTCCTTCTCCTATATCTAGTCCATAACTTGGAAGTAATTTTATTTTTTCTCTGATCATTTCAACTTCTGCAATAACATTTTTTTCTTCTGAAAGATAGGCTTTTATTATAACTCCTTCATATCCTGTATCAAATACATTTTCTTCTATATAATCCCAAGCCGCATCATCTTTTTCTTGAAATAAAAAATCATTTGGATCTTCTATTACTACTCCACCTACTTCAGACTCATAAAGAATACTTGTAACTGCTTCAACTGCTTCCGTAGTAGTTTTTATTGTAATCTCAATCCACTTCATAAGATCCCTTCCTTTATAATTAATTTTTTCCACTTAACTGTAGTAATTATTATACAGTAATTTCAGACAAGAATCTACATAAATATTATCTGTAACAATATTTTAAAATGATTTTAGTTATATATATGTTAATATATAATTAAGATATTATGTACAATAGAAATGAGGTGAAATTTTTTGAGAAAAATTAGCTATTTTTTAGTTTTTATTACAATATTATTATCAACAACAAGTCCCTTTATACTAGCCATTGATAAACAAATAAAAATTACTATAAATAATGAAATATTAGAATTTGATATTTCTCCTATAATTGAAAATAATAAAACACTTGCACCAGTAAGAACTATATGTGAAAAATTAGAAGCAGACATTACATGGATTGAAGATAATAAAGAAATTATTATAAAAAAAAATAATACAACTATAAAAATCAAGATAAATGATGAAAAAGCATATGTTAATGATAAATTAGTTATTTTAAACGCTACACCTAAGATAGTATCAAATAAAGCACTAGCTCCAATACGATTTATATGTGAAAATCTCAATATGAATGTAGTTTGGGATGATAAAAACTATACAGTTGTTATTAATGATAACTATAATAATATTTATAATTCACTAAAAAAATCTTTAAACTATAAAGGTGAATTTGATATGAAAATGGTTATGAATATAAAAATAGAAGATATTGATTCATTACAGTTCAATTACAATATAGAAGGATTAACAGATAGTAAAAATTCAAATATTAACGGTATCATGTATTTAATAAAATCTGATGATGCTAATATTCAAGTCCCATATAAACTTATTAATGTAAATGAAAAAAAATATATAAAATATCTTGATAAGTGGAATAATAAAGAAAATATAGAGAATGCTGATTATTTTGATGTTGATTTAAATTTAATCAATTCTTTAAACAATAGACTTATTTCTAATTTTAAAAATCTTACTATTAATAAAATAAATTCAGGATATTTAATAAATTACACAAATGAAGAATTTGATAATTGTATGATAGAAATATATTTAAACGATAAAAATGAAATAATAAAAGAAATTGCTACTTATACTATTCATAGTATCCAAAAAGAAAAAAAAGTGGATACTCAATTTATTATAGATGTAGATTTTAAAAATACTAAAAATGAAATAAAAATTAATCCTCCAATTAAAAGTTAGGTCTAATTAAGATCTAACTTTTTTCATTTTTTCTATTAATGAATAATGCTATATACATTGGTAAATAATACATATTGAATTGTAGAATAATACAAAAGGCAGGTGAAATACATGGAAATCACAATCGAAAAGCATGAAAAAGATAATTTTAAAAAACTAAATGAAATTATTGAAAAATATAAAGAAGAAGAAGGTATGCTTATTCGTATTTTACAAAAGTCTCAAGAAATATTTGGATATCTTCCAGAAAAAGTACAAACATACATTTCTCAAAAACTTAATATACCAGTTTCAACCATAAATGGTGTTGTAAGTTTTTATTCTCTATTTTCAGAAGAACCTCAAGGGAAATATACTATAGGGGTCTGTCTTGGAACTGCTTGTTATGTTAAAGGAGCTCAAGATGTTTTAGAAGCTATTAAAGAAGAACTTCAAATAGATGTAGGAGAAACCAGTATGGATAAACTATTTACACTAAAAGCTACAAGGTGTATTGGAGCCTGTGGTCTTGCTCCTGTTATCACAATAAATGAGGAGGTTCACGGCAGAGTATCTCCAGCAGATGTTCCATCAATTCTTTATAAATATATTAAAACTCATAAAGAAACGCAAGTCATTAAATAGGAGGTGAATATATTGTTAAAATCTATTGAAGATTTAAAAAATCTTAAAGATGAATCTTTAAAGTCTATATCTTTACGTCTTAAAAATTCAAATGTTGAAAAAGAAATTGATAAATATCATATTTTAGTTTGTACTGGAACTGGATGTACTTCTTCTAAAAGTAATCTAGTTCGTGAAAAATTAGAAAATGAAATAATTAAAAGAAATTTGCAAGATAAAGTTAAAGTATTTAAAACTGGATGCTTTGGTTTTTGTAAATTAGGACCAATATTAGTTGTCCATCCAGATAGAACTTTTTATGTTAAAGTAGATCCTGATGATGTAGATGACATACTTGATAGTCATATTTCTAAGGGAAAAATAGTTGAAAAACTTTTATATCACTCTCCTCAAAATGATGAGGTACAAAAGACTATAGATGAAATTGATTTTTTCAACCATCAAATGAGAATTGCTCTTAGAAATTGTGGAGTTATTAATCCTGAAGATATAAAAGAATATATAGCCATGGATGGATATATGGCTCTTGGTGATATTTTAAGCAAGAAAACTTCTCCTAAAGAAATTATAGAAGAAATAAAAAAATCAGGCCTCCGCGGTCGTGGAGGAGGAGGTTTCCCTACCGGACTAAAATGGGAATACGCTGAATCTTATAAAAATGATAAAAAATTTGTATTATGTAATGCAGATGAAGGTGATCCTGGAGCTTTTATGGATCGTTCCATCCTCGAGGGAGATCCACATTCAGTTATAGAAGCCATGATAATTGCAGGATATTGTATCGGAGCACATAAAGGATATGTTTATGTAAGAGCTGAATATCCTATAGCAGTCGAAAGACTTGAAATTGCTATAGACCAAGCTAAAAATTTAGGTATTCTTGGCAAAAATATATTAGGATCATCTTTTGATTTTGATCTAGATATAAGACTTGGTGCAGGGGCTTTTGTATGCGGAGAGGAAACTGCTCTAATTCAATCTGTTATGGGTCTTAGAGGTGAACCAAGACCAAGACCTCCTTTCCCTGCAGAAGTTGGTCTTTGGGAAAAACCAACTCTAAATAACAATGTAGAAACATATGCAAACATTCCAATAATACTCAGAAAAGGTTCTAATTGGTACTCAGGTATTGGAACAGAAGATAGTAAAGGTACTAAAGTTTTTGCTCTAGCAGGTCAAATAAATAATACAGGCCTTATAGAGGTTCCTATGGGAACTACACTTAAAACAATAATTTATGATATAGGTGGTGGAATTCACGATAATAAAAAATTCAAATCAGTTCAAACTGGAGGTCCATCAGGAGGATGTATTCCAGCAGAGTTATTAGATGCAAAAATTGACTTTAAATCTCTAACTGACATAGGTTCAATGATGGGTTCTGGTGGGCTCATTGTAATGGATGAAACAGATTGTATGGTAGATATTGCAAGATTTTATTTAGAATTTGCTCAAGACGAATCATGTGGTAAATGCGTTCCTTGTAGAGTAGGTACAAAACGACTTCTCGAAATACTAGATAAAATAAGTAAGGGTAAAGGTGAAATACAAGATTTAAAAATACTTGAAGACCTTTCTTATGATATTAAAGATTCTGCTTTATGTGGCCTTGGACAAACAGCCCCTAATCCTATTTTAAGTACATTAAAATATTTTAAAGATGAGTTTATAGCTCATATTAAGGATAAACACTGTCCTGCTGGTGTTTGTAATGATTTATTAAAAGTTATAATATCAGATGAAAAATGTGTTGCTTGTGGAATTTGTGCCAAAGTTTGTCCTGTAAATGCTATTACAGGAGAAAACAGAAAACCACCTTTTACTATTCATCAAGATGTTTGCATTAAATGTGGAGCATGTATTCCAAAATGTCCTGTAGATGCAATATATAAAAGATAAAGGTAGGTGAAAAAAGTGGAAAACATTACTGAAAATAAAGAACAAAAGATAAAAAATGAAACTGTAAATATAAATATAGACGGGATAGATTATAAAGTTCCTAAAGGAATTTCAGTTCTAGAAGCTGCTCGAATGTTAAATATTGAAATTCCAAGTTTATGCTATTTAAAAGATATTAACGAAATTGGTGCTTGTAGAGTTTGTGTTGTTGAAGTTGAAGGTTCTCGTAATCTTCAGGCATCTTGTGTATATCCAGTAAGAGATGGAATAAAAATTAAAACTAATACAGAAAGAGTAAGACGAGCTAGGAAATCTGCTGTAACTTTATTACTATCAAATCATCATAGAGAATGTCTAACTTGTATTAGAAATTTAAATTGTGAGCTTCAGAATTTAGCCGACAATTTAGGAGTTAGAAATATACCTTATACTGGAGAAATGAATGATTACGGATTTAACGATAATAATCCAGCAATACAAAGAGATTACAATAAATGTATAAACTGCCGTCGATGTATGGCAATTTGTGATAAAATTCAAGAATGTAATGTATACTCACCTTTAAATAGGGGGCTAAACACAATAGTTGCACCTGCGTTTAAAAAAGATTTAGCAGACGTTACTTGTATTATGTGTGGCCAATGTATACTCGCGTGTCCTACGGCATCTTTAAGCGAAAAAGAACATATTAGTGAAGTTTGGAAAGCAATATCTGATCCTGATAAAGTTGTAGTCGCTCAAACTGCTCCTTCTATTCAAGTTACTATTGGAGAAATTTTTGGAATGCCTACAGGTTCATTTGTTGCTGGAAAATTAGTATCATCTCTTAGACGAATAGGTTTTGATAAGGTATTTGCTACAGATGTTACAGCAGATTTAACTATTATGGAAGAAGGTAGTGAATTAGTTGAAAGATTGTTACATGAACCAGAAAAGCTACCTCTTCTTTCCTCTTGCTGCCCTGGTTGGGTAAAATTTGCAGAACATTTTTATCCAGAGTTTTTACCACATTTGTCATCTACAAAATCTCCTCACGAAATGTGTGGAGCTTTAACTAAGACTTGGTATGCTAAAAAATATGGAATAGACCCAAGTAAAATAGTAAATGTTGCTATAATGCCTTGTACTGCTAAGAAATATGAAGCAGCAAGACCTGAAATGACTTCTGATGGATTTAGAAATGTTGATTATGTTTTAACTACAAGAGAATTAGGTCGTATGATAAGGGAATCAGGGCTTGATTTTCCAAATTTACCTGATGATAACTACGATGAACCTTTTGATCAGTATAGTGGAGCAGGTATGATTTTCGGAGCTACAGGTGGGGTTTTAGAAGCAGCTGTTCGCAGTGCTCATAAGTTAATAACAGGTGAAGAAATGCTAGTTCCTGATTATGAAGATGCTAGAGGTCAAAGTGGACTTAAATATGGAACTGTTAAATTAGGTGACAAAAATATTACAGTAGCAATTGCTCACGGAACAGGAAATGCTAAAAAAGCTTTAGATATGTTTAAAAGTGGTGAGAAAAAATTTGATTATATGGAAGTTATGGCATGTCCTGGGGGATGTGTTGGTGGTGGAGGTCAACCTATTTTAGGTACTAGAGATCATAAGTATATATCTTTAGATTATCGTCATAATCGTGCAGATACACTGTACAACATTGATAAAGGTAAAAATATAAGACGTTCACATGAAAATCCAAGAATTCATCAAATTTACGAAGAATTTTTAGATAGTCCTCTATCAAAAGTAGCTAAAAAATATCTTCATACAACTTTTACACCAAGAGGAAAATATGCTTATCTAAATAAAGAGACTCCCCATGAAGAATTTAACAAAAAAGATAAATAAGCTGTTGGCAAAATGCCAACAGCTTATTTATTTTTCTCATTAATTATATAATAAAATAAAAAATCTTTATATTCGCTAGAAAAAGCTATTTTTCTCTTTTTTCTAATTTTTTCCGACAATAATCTTTTGTTTTGTGGTATAAATATAATAGACACTTTTAATTAGGAGGATTTTTATGGAGGTATTTGTTGCTAGACAGCCAATTTTTAATAGATATAAAGAGGTTGTAGCATACGAACTTTTATATAGAGATGGAAGCAAAAATTTCTTTGACAATAGTATAAGTTCTAGCAAGGCTACTTCAATTTTACTTATAAATAGTTATTTTTCAATAGGAATAGAAAACTTAATAGGAGGCAATAAAGCTTTTATAAACTTTGACAAAAAACTTATCGAAACGGATATTCCATTAATTTTTAATAATAATACTATAGTTATAGAACTATTAGAAGATATAGTCCCTGATAAAAATTTCGTTGAAAAAATAAAAAAACTAAAATCAAAAGGTTATACAATAGCTTTAGATGATTTTGTATATGATTATCCTTATAATGAATTGGTAGAGCTTTGTGATATTGTAAAAGTTGATTTTCTCAGTAATTCTAAAGAAGATATTGTAAATATAATAAAAAAATGGAAAAAAGACAATAAGAAATTTATTGCCGAAAAAGTTGAAACTGATGAAATCTTTAAATGGGCAAAAAACATTGGATTTGATTATTTTCAAGGATATTTTTTCAGTAAGCCAAAAATAGTTAAAGGAAAATGCATGAAAATAAACAATATTCATTATATACACATACTAAAAGAACTAAATAAAAAAGATGCATCTTATAATAAAATCACAAAAATAATAGAAAATAATGTAAATATAACTTATAAGCTTTTAAAACTTGTTAACTCAAAATTTACATTTGTAAATGAAATTTACTCTGTAAAACATGCCCTTACAATATTAGGATTAAAAGAAATAGAAAGATGGATATCTTTAATAATGATACAAGATCTTTCAAACAATAGTCCTGACGAAATTTTCAAACTCTCGATTTTCAGATCTAAATTCGGAGAATTGCTTGCTAAAAATTCTATTTACAAAAATAGAAAATATGAAATAATGCTTATGGGTCTTTTATCTGTTATTGACAACTTGTTAGAAGAACCTATGGAAAAAATATTGAAAACACTTCCCCTAGGAATTGATATTAAAAAAGCTATGTTAAAAAAAGAAAGTATCTTTTCTGATATCTATAATTTAATAATTGAATATGAAAAGGGTTCTTGGTCTGAAATTTTGAATTATACAAAAAAACTAAATATAAATATAAACAAACTTCCAAATATTTATTTTAAATCAATAAAATGGAGTGATGAATTATTTGAATATATAAAAAATGCAAAGCATGATTAATGTTCAAATAATAAAAGCATCTTCAGTTAATATAACTAAAGATGCTTTTATTATTTAATCTAATTCTTTCTATTTAAATAAATCCTTCATTTTATCAAAAAAATTTTTACGCTGTTCATGAATTTCTTCTCCACTTTCCTTGGCAAAATTTCTTAAAATCTCTTTTTGTTTATCGGAAAGCTTTCTAGGAACCTCTACTATAACTTTCACATACTGATCTCCTCTAGAGTTTGAACGAAGTCTTGGAATTCCTTTTTCTTTTAATCTAAATACAGTTCCACTTTGAGTTCCTTCTGGTATCTTATATTTAACCTTTCCATCTAGTGTAGGAACTTCAACTTCATCTCCAAGAGAAGCTTGAACAAATGTTATAGGCATTTCACAGTATACATCATATCCTTCTCTTTTAAATAATTTATGAGGAGCTACATCTATAACAACATATAAATCTCCTCTTGGACCTCCTCTTAATCCTAACTCTCCTTCTCCAGAAAGTCTTATTGCAGACCCATCATCTACTCCCGCTGGTATTTTTATGCTTATTTGTTTTGTTTTTTTAACTTCTCCTTTTCCATTACATTTGCTACATGGAGATTCAACTATACTACCTTGGCCATGGCAAGTATGACAAGTTCTAACATTCATAATAGTTCCAAAAGGTGTTCTTTGTGCCTGTCTAATTTCACCACTTCCGTTACAAGTTGGACAAGTTTTCTTTGATGTTCCAGGCTTTGCACCCGAGCCATTACACACATCACACTTTTCACTTCTATTTACCTTAATTTCCTTTTCAACTCCAAAAGCAGCTTCTTCAAAGGAAATAGTCATTCTATATCTTATATCTGCTCCTACTTCTGGACCATTTCTTCTTTTAGTTCTTCCTCCAAAAGCTCCACCAAATATATCCCCAAATACATCTCCAAATATGTCTTCAAATCCACCAAAACCAGATCCTCCAAAGTCAAATCCTCCTTGACCTGAAAAACCACCATTCACTCCTGCATGACCAAACTGGTCATAATTAGCTCTTTTTTGTGAGTCCGATAAAACCTCATAAGCCTCATTTGCTTCTTTAAATTTTTCTTCTGCTTCTTTATCACCCGGATTTCTATCTGGATGATACTTCATAGCAAGTTTTCTATATGCTTTTTTAATTTCTTGATCTGTTGCATTTTTATTCACACCAAGAACTTCATAATAATCCCTTTTACTCACCTTATCACCACCATTATCACAATAATAGCTTGTGGCTATTTTGCCACAAGCTAATTATATTACTTATCATCATCAACTACTTCATAATCTGCATCAACTACATTTTCACCTTTAGCATTTTCATTATTTCCTGCATTTTTCTCAGCTCCTTGCTGTGCTTGTGCCGCTTGTTGATACATTTCCTGAGAAATTTTATGGAATTTATTCATCAATTCTTCAGTTGCTTTTTTGATTTCCTCTGAAGTTGCGCCTTCTTTATCTTTTACTTCTTTTAGGTTCTTAAGAGCACTTTCTATCGCTTCTTTATCAGAAGAATTAACTTTATCTCCTAACTCATTTAATGTCTTTTCTGTTTGATATATAGTAGATTCAGCATTATTAATAGCTTCTATTTTTTCTTTTCTTTCTTTATCTTGTTGAGCATGCATTTCAGCTTCTTTAACTTTCTTTTCTATTTCTTCCTCTGAAAGATTTGTACTAGATGTAATAGTTATTTTTTGTTCTTTACCAGTTCCAAGATCCTTTGCTGAAACATGAACTATACCATTTGCATCTATATCAAACGTAACTTCTATTTGAGGCACTCCTCTTGGAGCAGGAGGTATATCAGTTAATTGGAATCTTCCAAGCGTAGTATTATCCGCTGCCATGGATCTTTCTCCTTGAAGAACATGAATATCAACAGCTGTTTGATTATCTGCAGCAGTAGAGAATACTTGAGATTTCTTAGTTGGTATAGTAGTATTTCTTTCTATTATTTTAGTAAATACTCCTCCTAAAGTTTCAATTCCAAGAGATAATGGAGTAACATCTAAAAGTAATAAATCTTTAACTTCTCCTGCTAATACTCCACCTTGAATTGCGGCACCAACTGCAACACATTCATCTGGGTTTATACCTTTATGAGCTTCTTTTCCTAAGAATTTCTTTATAGCTTCTTGTACAGCTGGAATACGAGTTGAACCACCAACTAATAAAATTCTATCAACATCAGATGGATTAAGACCTGCATCAGATAATGCCTTTCTAGTTGGCTCCATAGTTTTTTCAACTAAATGAGCTGAAAGTTCTTCGAATTTAGCTCTAGAAATATCCATATTTAAATGTTTTGGACCAGTTGCAGTTGCAGTGATAAATGGTAAATTTATGTTTGTAGTCATAACACTTGAAAGCTCTTTTTTAGCCTTTTCTGCAGCTTCTTTTAGTCTTTGAAGACTCATTTTATCTTCTCTTAAGTCAACACCTTCTTGTTTTTTAAATTCTTCAGCTATATAATTTATTATTACTTCATCAAAGTCATCTCCACCTAAATGATTATTTCCACTTGTAGCTAAAACTTCAAAAGCCCCATCTCCTATTTCAAGGATAGATACGTCAAAAGTACCTCCACCTAAGTCAAATACTAATATTTTTTGATCTTGATCAACTTTATCAAGTCCATAAGCAAGTGCTGCTGCAGTAGGCTCATTTATAATTCTTTTTACTTCAATACCTGCAATTCTTCCTGCATCTTTTGTTGCTTGTCTTTGAGCATCAGTAAAATAAGCCGGAACTGTTATAACAGCTTCTTTAACAGGTTCTCCTAAATAACTTTCAGCATCAGCTTTTAATTTTTGAAGTATCATAGCTGAAATTTCTTGTGGAGTATAATCTTTGCCATCTATATTAACTTTGTAATCTGTTCCCATATGTCTTTTTATAGATATTATAGTTTTGTCAGGATTTGTAACAGCCTGTCTTTTTGCCGGTTCTCCTACTATTCTTTCTCCATCCTTACCAAAAGCTACAACAGATGGAGTAGTTCTTAACCCCTCAGCATTAGCAATAACTACCGGTTCTCCTCCTTCAAGTACTGAAACGCATGAGTTAGTAGTTCCTAAATCAATACCAATTATTTTACTCATATGTATATCCTCCTTTTTTATTTTATTTCTATATATTTTTAATAATTATATTTATTTTGATACTTTAACCATTGCTGGTCTTATTACCTTACTAGAAAGCTTATATCCCTTTTGAAAAACTTCTATTACTTTATTTGAATCTATACCTTCTACTTCTTCCTGAGCTACAGCATAGTGATAATTTGGATCAAAATCACTATCTTCAGCCTTAATTTCTTCAACTCCAAACTTATTTAAAGTATCTACTAACTGTTTTAAAACAAGCTCTACACCTTTATAAATTCCACTTTCTTTTTCTTCTTCTAAAGAGGACTGAAGAGCCCTCTCCATATTATCTATTACAGGAAGAAGTTCTAATACAATTTTTTCATTAGCAAATGTACTTATATCACTTTTTTCTTTTTCTACTCTTCTTCTATAATTATTGAAATCTGCTTGAAGTCTTTGAAGAGAATCCTTAAGGTTATCTATTTCTTTTTCCCTAGAATCTACAATCTCCTCTTCATTTTTCTCTTGTTCTTCTTCATTTTCTTTTATTTCTTCCTCAATAACTTCTTCATTCATTACTTCTTTTTCTTCCAAAGTTTTCACCCCTTATTTACCAATTATATGTTTATAGTTTCTTTTTAATTGAGTTTTTCAAAGTATTTCCCATATAATTTATAACTGAATATATTTTAGAATAATCCATTCTAGTAGGCCCAATTATACCAATTTTTCCTATTACTATACCATCTATATCACAAGTAGCTGTTATTACACTACAATCCTTTATACTTTCACAATAGTTATCACTACCTATTACTATATTCACATCTTCTTTTTTTATTCCTTTAGTATTTAAAACATTTGCAACAATTTTCTTTTCTTCTAACATATTAAAAAAAGCCTTAGCTTTTACTATATCATTAAATTCTGGAAAATTAAATATATTAGTAGCACCATTTAATAAAACTTCTAAATCATCTATTTCAATTAAATTAGACACTATACTTTCAAAAACATTATCAAGTATATTGCTATAATTTATCATTTGTGACTTTATATATTTTATAAAGCTTTCATCTAAATCATCAATTACTTTACCAATTAGTTTATCATTTAATACTTTAGAAATTACATCTATTTTATCTTCTTTTAGCCCTAATGCATTGCTTATTATAGTATTTTTAACTACCCCACTATCTGTAATTACTACTAATAAAATACTATTAGGATTAATATATACTAACTGCAAATGCTTTATTTTACTTTCCCTTATTTTAGGCGTTAAAGCTACTGAAGTGCAATTCGTAAGCTTTGAAAGGAGCTTTAAAGTCTCTTCAAGTAAATCTTTTACTTCTCCTATATTTTTAACTACAGACTTCTTTATTACATCTTTTTCTGCTTCATCTAATTGCCCTTCCTCCATCAAACTATTTACATATAGCTTATATCCTTTTTCAGATGGTATCCTACCAGCAGAGGTATGAGGCTGTATTAAATATCCCATTTCTTCTAAATCAGACATTTCATTTCTTATCGTAGCTGCACTAACTCCTAGATTATATTTTTTAGATATAGTTCTAGAACCTATAGCTTCTGCATTAACAATATAATCTTTTATTATAGCCTCGAGTATTTTTATTTTTCTTTCACTTAAATTCATAAAAATCACCTCTTTGCTGTTAGCACTCATTGTGTTTGAGTGCTAAAATCCTTCTGTATTTAAAATATCACTATTAGTTTTCTTTGTCAAGATTAGTCTTTTAAAAATTCTACAAATACCTTATTGCTAATATCTATTCCCTTATCTGTTAAATAAAGTCTATCTTTAGTAAAATTTATTAAACCTTCATTCTTTAATTTTTCTATTACATCTTTATATTCTTTCATAAAATCTATTTTAAAATATTCTTCAAACTCTTTAAAGTATATTCCTTCCTTCATTCTAAGTCCCATAAATATCTTTTCTTCTAATTTATCTTTTTTTTCTAGCTTTTGACTGCATTCTATAGGTAAGTCATCATTATTTAATCTTTTAAAGTATTTCTCTAATGAACAATAATTTGAATATCTAACTCCTTCTATATAAGAATGGGCCCCAGGTCCTAAACCTAAATACTCTTTACACTTCCAATATAATATATTGTGTTTACATTCATATCCTGATTTTGAAAAATTAGATATTTCATATTGATTATATCCTTTATTTTTTAAATAATCCTTTGTATAATGATACATTCTTAATTCTATTTCTTCATCTAAAATATTTAATTCTCCTTTTTTATGCATGTTCCCAAATACTGTTTCATCTTCTATTATTAATGAATATGCTGATATGTGAGTTGGATTTAAATTAACTACTTTTTCAAGTGTTTCTTTCCAATCATTAAAGCTTTGATTAGGAAGTGAAAACATAAGATCAACATTTATATTTTTAAACCCTATATCTTTCGCATCATTAAAATTTTTTTCAAATTCTTCATATGAATGTATCCTTCCTAAAAAATCTAAATGCTCTTGTTGACTTGCTTGAAGTCCAACACTTAACCTATTTACACCTAAATCATATAAAGTTTTCAACTTTTCTTTTGTTAGTGTACCAGGATTTGCTTCTATTGTAATTTCTGCATCTTTTTTTATATTAAAACCACTATATATATTTTCAAATATACTTTTAAGTTCACTTTCACTTAATACTGTAGGAGTCCCCCCTCCTATAAAAAACGTAGAAAAATAATTTTCTTTTAATTTTTTAGAATAAATATTAATCTCCTTTATTAAACTCTCAATATAATTTTCCTTATCTTCTTTAGTAAACTTAAAAGAATTAAAATCACAATAATTACACTTTTTTATACAAAAAGGTACATGTATATAAAGTCCTCTTTCCAATATAATTCCTCCTAAAAAGTCAAAGTCCTAATACTATTTTAAACTGCTTTTTAGCAAAATAAAATAATACAGGACTTTAATACTTTAATTATTTATCTATCTTAAGCACAGACATAAATGCCTTTTGTGGAACTTCAACTGAACCTATTTGTCTCATACGCTTTTTACCTTCTTTTTGCTTTTGAAGAAGCTTCTTCTTACGAGATATATCTCCTCCGTAACACTTAGCTAAAACATCTTTTCTAAGAGCTTTTACAGTTTCTCTAGCTATTACTTTATTTCCTACTGATGCTTGTATAGGAACTGCAAACTGATGTCTTGGTATTTCATCTTTTAACTTTTCACACATTGCTTTACCTCTAGTATAAGCTGTTGTTTCATGTACTATAAATGATAGTGCATCTACTTGCTCCTTATTTATAAGTATATCAAGTTTTACAAGCTTAGATGGTTTATACTCTTTAAATTCATAATCAAGAGATCCATATCCTCTTGTTCTAGATTTTAAAGCATCAAAAAAGTCGTATATTACTTCATTTAACGGAAGTTCATAGTGAAGCATTACTCTTTTTGTATCTATATATTCCATATTCTTCATCTCTCCACGTCTTTCTTGAGCAAGCTCCATAACAACTCCTACGTAATCATTTGGAACTATTATATTAGCCTTTACTATAGGTTCTTCCATCATTTGTACTTCAGCCATTGGCGGAAGATTAGTTGGGTTTTGAATCATAAGAACTTCTCCATTGTGTTTAGTAACTCTATATATAACAGAAGGTGCTGTAGTTATTATATTTAAATTAAATTCTCTCTCAAGTCTCTCTTGAATTATTTCCATATGAAGCAGTCCTAAAAATCCACATCTAAACCCAAATCCAAGTGCAGCTGAAGTTTCTGCTTCAAATTCAAGTGCTGCATCATTTACTTGTAATTTTTCCAAAGCATCTCTTATGTTTTCATACTTTTCTCCTTCGGCAGGATAAATACCACAATAAACCATAGGTGTTGCTTTTTTATATCCAGGCATAGCCTCATCTGTAGGATTATTAGCATCTGTTATGGTATCTCCAACTTGACAACTTCTTATTTCCTTTATACTTGCAGCTACATAACCAACATCTCCTGCTTTTAACTCATCTATAGGAACTTGTCCAGGTGCCATTATACCTACTTCTGTAACTTCAAAAGTTTTTCCAGTATTCATCATTTTAATTTTCATGCCTTTTTTTAAGGTTCCTTCAAACACTCTTATGTATGCTACAACACCTTTATAACTATCATAATAAGAGTCAAATATTAAGGCTTTTAATGGTGCATTTTCATCACCTTGTGGAGGAGGTATTTGCTTTACTATTGCTTCTAATACATCTTCTATATTTAAACCTTCTTTTGCAGATACTAAAGGGGCATCAGATGCATCAAGTCCTATTATATCTTCTATTTCTGTTTTTATTTCATCTGGTCTAGCACTTGGAAGATCTATTTTATTAATAACAGGTACTATTTCTAAATCCTGATCTATTGCTAAGTATACATTAGCAAGAGTTTGTGCTTCTACTCCTTGAGCAGCATCTACAACTAAAAGTCCTCCTTCACATGCAGCAAGACTTCTTGAAACTTCATAGTTAAAATCTACATGTCCTGGAGTATCTATTAAATTTAAGAAATATTCATTTCCATCCTTAGCTTTATACACTAGCCTTATATTTTGAAGCTTAATAGTTATTCCTCTTTCTCTTTCTAAATCCATATTATCTAAAAGTTGTTCTTTCATTTCTCTTTCACTGACAAGTCCAGTATACTGAATTAACCTATCTGCCAAGGTCGATTTTCCATGATCTATATGAGCTATTATACTAAAATTACGAGTTCTATTTTGTTTACTCATTATTTTCTTTTGCCTCCTCATCTATCTTAAAATATATATATTATAACTTTATTATCACAAATAACACAACTTTTATTTTATAATGTAATTATTTATATTTCAATAAATTTTCTACAGAAAAAATAAAGTTTATCTTATTTAAAAGATAAACCTTTCATAAAAACATATAATTTTATTAGCACTGGCCCATCATAAATCCCCATGAAACTTCCAGTTCTATAATCTATCAAACTTATTGAAATTATTAAGAATAAAAAAATACATATTGTAAATAAAATTTTGTATTTTTTATTTCTTTTATTTTTTTTATACTCTAATGTCTTTTCTAAGCGTCCCATAAAATCACCTATTCATGCCATTCAAAGCTTCATCTAATACATCAGCCAAGTATTTAGTAGTTTTTAAAGCTTCATCTATTGTATTTGCATTTCCTCCAATTTCTAATAAAGCATAATTATTAGAAAGAAATTGATTAAATCTTCCGTAAGGTTTTACAATTACCTTTTTTGCAAGTCCTGGATACTTCTTATTACTTATACTAGTTATATATCTAGCAAACTTTTCCACTTCTTTTCTATTAGGACTTTCAGGTCCTACAACTATTGAAAATCTAGCAACTTTTTCTCCGTTTATAGTAACAGTTTCTTGACTTCTTACTTTTTTCCTCATTTCTTCATTTTTTATATCTACTCCATCTCTATGTATATCAAGTACAACTTTTATAGAATTATATTTTTTTAGTATATTAGAAGCAGTTTCAAGAGATCTTTTATAAGAACCATTAAAAGAAGGGTAGTCATGATAATCCATATTATGTAGAACAGAATATCCTCTTTTTTCTAGCTCTCCTTTTAATTTTTCCCCTATTGACATAACAGAATATTTCTTATTTAAAGAATGGTAATTTCCTATCTTTTCTGGTTCATAGCTTTCTGTACCATGTGTATGATATATAAGAATTTGAGGTTTTCCTTTTGCTAATTCAATTTTATCAGGAACCTCAATTTTTATGTTTTTATCATTATTTTCCTTAATCTTTTCATTATTTTGATAAGGTACAACGTTTATATTTTGCATTTTATCATCCACTACTTCTATTTTTATATAATCTTTATTATTTGACGTTGCTATTTCATTTTTATCTTTTTTTAGTAAATTAAATCCTATTTTAACTAAACCTTTATTTTTCCCTTCTAATTCTAATTCAGGGTAAGTTTTTCTTATAAGATATTTTAAAAAATCCTCTTCATCAGAATTAAGTGCAAGACTAGTAAATGAAAATATTGTTATAAAAGATATAGCTAATATAATGCTTATTAATATTTCTTTTCTTTTCATTAGTATTCCTCCCCTTATTTTTGTCCAATTGTTAGTCTAAATTTAAAATCACTTTATACATTTTATGAGGAGAGTTTTTAATTTATTCCTGGATGTAAAGATTTATTTAAAGCTCCACTTATTATTATTGATAAATTATCTATTATTTCATCAATATCCTTTGGAGTCACAATTACATTTTTATCATATGGTTCAAGTATATCCTTTATTAAATGATATTTTTCTTCTTGCTTTAAAGATTTTAGCATATTATAAAACTCTTTTCCTTTTTCACTTTCATTTATTAAATTATCTAAAGTCATATCTATTATGTCAGAAGTTAAG
This sequence comes from Tepidibacter formicigenes DSM 15518, assembly GCF_900142235.1. Lineage (GTDB taxonomy): Bacteria > Bacillota > Clostridia > Peptostreptococcales > Peptostreptococcaceae > Tepidibacter > Tepidibacter formicigenes. The sequence goes on from NZ_FRAE01000012.1 coordinate 51,379, forward strand.
GTAGCTGCATCTACAACAGTTGGAACTCCAATAGCTATTACGGGAACTTTTAAATATTCTTTATTTAATGCTTTTCTTATATTTCCTATACCTGCTCCCGGAGAAATTCCTGCTGTAGAAATTTGAATTGTGCTATTTACTCTTTCCAGCTTTCTAGAAGCTAAAGCATCTATAGCTATAACCCCATCTGGGTTTATCATATCTACTAAAGATTTAACTGTTTCACTAGTTTCAATTCCTGTTAAACCCATAACTCCTGGACTAAGAGCTGCTACTTCACTTAAATCGTCATCATATTCTTTATTATAGGTCTTAAATAAGTGCCTTGTAACAAGAACCTTTGATATTGTTTTTGGACCTAATGCATCAGAAGTTATATTCCAGTTTCCAAGACCTATAATTAATGTTCTTTTGTTCTTATCTTTACCAAGTATTTTTGTCAATTCTTCCATAAGAGCATTTATTATAGAGTTTCTAGATTCCTCATCATCAAATGTCAAAAGATTCGATTCTATGGTTACATAAATCCCCTTTTCTTTTCCCATTATTTCTTTACCTTTATCATCAAGTATTTCTATTCTTGTTACTGTATAATTTTCATTTTCTTCCCTATCCACCTTAACTCCTGGTATTTCTACATTTTTATCTTCACTATACATTTCCCTAGCTTCTATTGCCAAGTCTGTTCTTATATTTTTCAAAATTACCCCTCCATTATTTTAATGTATAGTATTATTTTTTACAAAAATTCATTTTTTATAACGAATAGAAAATTATATACCTTAATTTTTTATAAATTTCTATTAATTTATTGTAAAACATTCATTTTTTGGTTATAATTTTAAGAGTTATAATTTCTGAATAGTATTAATATATATTTAGCCTTGATTTTTAGATTTTTTTCTGATAAAATCTACTTTGTTGACATTGAAGAAACATATTTACATACAAGGGGGTGAACAGGTTGGCAAACATAAAATCAGCTAAAAAGAGAATAAAAGTTATAGCTAAGAAAACTGCTTTAAATAAAGCTAGAAAATCTCAAGTTAAAACTGCTATAAGAAGATTTGAAGAAGCTTTAGTTGCTGGAAATAAAGAAGAGGCTATAAGCAAATTCAGATTTGCTGAAAAGAAAATCTATCAAGTAGCTGCTAAAGGAAGTATCCACAAAAACGCTGCAGCTAGAAAAGTGTCTAAGCTAGCTAAGAAATTAAATGCTATAGAGGCATAGGATAGATAACGGTTCTTATAAAACCCCAGAAATTCTGGGGTTTTTTTCATACACAAAATTTACTAATAATTATTTCTAAAGCCAAAGTATCTTTTATTAACCCATTTTTTATTGAAAAATCTGCATCTAAAACCTCATTCAATAGCTTTACTATAACTTCATTGTTAAAGTTTTTTCCTTGATTTAAAGCTTTAGTTACAACATATGGGTGTACATTAATTTTTTGGGCTATAACATTTGAAGAATATCCAACCTTTTGAAGTTGTTTACTTTGTATTATTATTCTAAATTGCCTTCCTATCATGCTTAAAATCATAAGAGGAGATTCACCTTCAAGTATCATATCATTTAATATTTTCATAGATAAACTTGAATTTTTATTACCTATTGCATCAATAAGCTTAAATATATCATTTTCTATTTTTTTAGAAGATAATTTATCTATTACTTCTTTAGTTACAGTATTTCCTTTACCTGTAAAGGATGCTATTTTAATAATTTGATTTTCTAAATCCGAAAGTGTTTTATTAGAGGTTTTATTTTGATAATCTTCTATGTTTAAAAAATACATTATTTCTTGCCTACCTATATCAACATTTTCTTTTTCAAATCTATTTTTAGTCCATTTAAATAATTCTGTTGAGTCTAATCTATCACAGTTTATTACAATACCTTGTTTTATTAATTCCTTTACTAATTTTCTTCTTTTATCTATATCTCCATAAACTATAAATACCAAAGTGGATTGTTGTGGAGTATTTTTTAGGTAATCAATAAGATTATTTTCATCTTCTTCTGTAAAATTTTTTCTTTTATTTTTTAGAAGTTCAAATTCTTTTACTATAATAATTCTTCTATCATCCATAAAGGGAAGAGTCTCTACATTACTTAAAAGTAAATCCATTGTAATTTCTCTTCCATCTAAAATAGAATAGTTAAAATCCAGAAGGGAATGATTCAAACTTTCTTTAAAAACCTTAATTACATTGTCTAATAAATAAGTTTCTTTTCCATAAAATAAGTAAAGCTTTTTGAAGTTTTTACTTTTAATATCTTTAATAATATCCTTGTACTTCATTTTTTTGCTCCTTTACAATTTTTGTTTCTCTAAAAAGCATATAAGACATTAAAAGTATATAATAAAGAATTACTAATTTCAAATTTACATTTTTTAATTCTATGTAAGAAAATTTAATGTTTGATAGATAGTTTATTAATAGAAAAATATAATCTTGTATAAAAATAACTGTTTTTATAAATATAAAAGTAATTTTAAGATTTAAAAAAGACATAATTAAGGATATTAAAACTAAACTTATTAAAACTCCAATAAAAGGAACAATAAGTATATTAGCTACCAAAACCATTATTGGTATTATTTTGAAATTAAAATATATTATAGGAAGTGTAAGTATATTTGCAGCTATGGTAATAGATATTAATGGATAGCTTATATATTTATTTATAATACTATAAAAATAAATTATAGATAAAGTTGCAAAGAATGATAATTGAAAGCTTATGCTATATATTACAAAAGGATTTTCAATTATCAAAACAATTCCTACAAAAGATAAAGAACATATTCCATCATATTCTCTTTGTATAAATAAGGCTAAATACATAATTATTGAAAAAACACAAGCTCTAACTACTGAAGGAGTAAAACCAACTATAAAGCAGTAAAAAAATAAAGATACTACCATAATCATAAGCTTATAAAATTTATTTATCCCTCTTATGATAAAATTAAAAATGTATATAATTATACCTACATGAAGCCCAGAAAGTGCTATTATATGAGATGTACCAGTTTTTGAAAAAGAATCTAAAATTTCCTTTTCTATATCTTCTTTATCTCCCAATACTAAAGCTTTTAAAAAAGGAGCCTGATTTCTAAAAATATTTTCTAATCGATTTTCTATAAAACATTTTCCTTTATATGAAAAATAATATATATTCTTATTTTTATTTTCTACTTTATAGTTTCTTAGATTTATAATTCCTATATATCCAATAGACCTTAAATATCTTCCATAATCAAATTCATTTAACTTTAAATCTTCAAGGCTCTTAAGTTTTCCATTTATGCAAACATAATAGCCTACAGGAATTTTATGTTTTTTATTGAAATCTCTTACTAAAAATTCACCTATTTTATATTCAAAATATTTTTCTTCATAATTAGCTTTTTTAACTATACCTTTTAACTGTATTTCATTATTATCTAATTTATAAAAATTATCTTCATAGTTTTTAGTATATATAAATGCAAATAAGAGGCTTGTTATAAATATAATAAAAATTGGTCTTCTCATATGAAATATATATGCCTTTCTTTTTCATTATTGCACCTATATTATATCCTTAGATTAGTATATATAAACCTAAAAAAGCCCTAGTATTATTAACAAATAACACCAGAACTTTTTGCCAGATTTATATATTTAATTTTTTATTAAGTTGTTTTTGCTTATATAATTAGTTTTAAGTATAGCCATGGCTACAGGAACACCTATAACAATACTTCCTACTCCTTGCATTATATTTCCAGGAATTGATTCTAAAGCTACAATAAAACTTCCTTCTAATATACCTCCTGCAATATAATAACCAATTACCATGAATGAAGCCCCTACGAAAGATGAAATTATCATTCTAATTTTATTTATAGATTTTTTCATTAAAACTCCAACAATAAAACCTTCTGCTCCTTTTATAATTAATGTAAAAATAGCCCAATGAGCATATCCACTTAATATATCAGCAAGAGCTGAGCCTATCCCTCCTGCAATCATACCTGGCATAGGTCCAAATAAAATAGATGTTATAAATATTATACTATCTCCAATATTAATAAAACCATTTGTAGCTGGCATAGGAATTTGAATAACTATTGTACCCATACAAACAGCAGCTATCATAAGTCCAACAAAAACTAAATAAGTTGTTTTTGTATTTTTCATAAAATCCCCCCTACTACATTATCTTAAATTTAATTATAGCAAGGAATATTTTTTATAACAACACTCTTTGTAACCATACAATTTTATTTTTTACTATTTTTTGTCATACTGTGATATCCAGAAAATAAACCACTAGCAGTAAGTCCTGAAATTATTCCATTTAATATACTTTGCTTTATATCTCCTTTAGGTTCAAAAAATACACACATACTTATACCTAATGCTAAAGAAACTAGCGGAGCAAATTTTTTAGGCATACCAGCTATTTTTATAGCTTGTATTATACCTATTATTAAAGAAATTATTATAGGGTTAGAATAAATCTCCATGAAATTCACCTCCTATTATTATACTTATTCAAAAAAAACAAAAAGGCCCTAAGGCCTATACATATTCATTAATATAATTTATTTTTTTAGTAAATAATTTTTCAAAGTCTTTTAACCTATCTTTACTTTTAACATTTATTTTTCCTAAAAACAAAGCTTCTTTAGTATCTATATAAGAAAATCCAAGTTGGCTTAAAGTATTTATATCAATAGTCAAATCTTCATTTTCATTAGTCTCTAAAACTTCAATTTCTCCTTTTCGAATATTAATATTAAATACTTTATTATTTTCATCTATAAAATCATCTTCTACTTTTAAATTTAAGTTTGCATCTATATTTAAATTTAAAGACTCAATAAATTTCTTAAAATTAATTATTCTTCCCATCATAAATGGTTTTATTTTAATATCTATGTTTCTTAAATTAAGAGTTAAATATTTTATTTTATCATCAATAGAAGAAGATATATTTGCTTTTTTAAATTGTGTATTATGATTATAAATAAACTTTAAAAATGATTTTAAAGCATTTATATTTTTATATGCAATTTCTCTAACAAATAATGTTTTATCCATTTTAAAATATATTATATATCCGTCAGGACCTTCTTCATTTTCATGAATATATATATATCCATCTTCTGAATTTATCTCTTTAAATAAATTCTCAAAATAATTTTCATCTCTTAATATATATCCGTTTTTATCTTTTAAAAAAGATTTATAAACATCAATTAAACCAGGAATATCTTCCAAAGAAGCTTTTTTTAAATTACCATTTATTTTAAAATCCTTTAATATTTCAATATCCATATTATATTCTATTTGGTCACAGCAATGCTCATACCCAAAATACCTATACAATCTATAATCTATAGGCATAAGTATAGATACAATCTGATTTTTCTTATAAAGCTCATTTAAAGCACTCTTCATTATAATTTTCATAGCACCCTTTCCTCTTGCATCAGGAAAAGTTGAAACACCTACAACATAAGATGTATCATAAGGTTTATTATTTAAAACTATTTTATACTGATTAAGCTGAAGAGATGAAATTATATTATTATCAATTTCTACAACTAATGTATTTTCTTTATTATATTTATTTTCAAAATAATAATTAAAAAAACCTTGCGTATCATCAAAACAGTATTTCCACATTTCTTTTATTTCTTTTAAATCTTCGTCTTTAGCAAATCTAACCTTCATATTAAACCTCCAATACAGTATATTTTTCTACAAACCTATCTGGATAATAAGAAAGTTTTGCTTTTCTTAACCCCTCAACCCCCAAATCTTCTTCTCTATTTACAAATTCCACATCCGGAAACTCATTTTGTAAAAATAACTTATTTATCATTGGATAAAGTCCCCTTATATTAGGATTTGCCTTTTCAACATGAATAAGCGCCATATTATCATTTAAATATTCTCCAAATGTAAAAGCTTCAAGCTTCTTATCTATATATATTCCCCCTACCGTAACATCTAATTTATCATAATTTTTAAATACCTTCTCAATGGCTTCTCTTTCACTTTCTATACTTTCATCCTCTTCCTTATTTTCAGTCCATTCATCTAAAAGTTTAAGACATTCATGAAAATCCTCTTTCCCTAATCTTTTATAAAAATATCTATTTTCATATTCCTTTAAAAAAGCGTTTATATGATTTCTCTTTTTTTGATACTTTCTCCCTTTTAAAGTTCTAAGATTTTCTCCTAAATATACATAATCAAAATAATCTCTTTCCTCTATATATTTAAATTTATCTTTATAATTTTCCTTAAGGAAACCTGCAAATTCTTTTGTGATAGCTCTTAAGTTTAATTTAGTATTATTCCTATAGAAATAGTCATATATAAATTCAAAAGCTTTCTTTAAATTTTCTTTAGTAGCTAATGGTATTACTGTAAATTTATGATTCTCATATTCTCCTATTAATACAGCAAAATCTTCATCCTTATAATACCTCGTTTTATATAAATGCTGCCACATGAATATTGTTGTAAAATTATATTCACACGCTTCATAATCTACATTTTTAAAATAACAATCTAATTCACTTTTTGATTCTATATCTACTGATCTAAAAATACTAATCTACCTCCTTTTATTCTACAACTATTGTAACATATATAAACATATACCCTCAATTGGTATTTACAATTATTTATCATTAGATTATAGTATTAACAAGAAGCAAAAGCATCTCTTATATATTTTCCCAAAATTCCTTCATATAAACACATCAATTATAAGGCAATGACAAGAGGAGGTTCATAATGAAAAAATTTTTAACACTATTTATCGTACTATTTTCAATATTTTTAGTTGCATGCTTAGATAAAAATGTAGAAAACAAAATTACCAACAAAAACTCTATACAAAAAAATAGTTCTATTTTAACTGTCCATTTTATAGATGTAGGACAAGGAGACTCTACTCTTATTTTAACTCCAGACAATAAAACAATGTTAATAGACGGAGGAGATAATAGTCAAGGAGAAAAAATAAAAAATTACTTAAAAAAACTTAATGTAAATAAAATAGATGTATTAGTTGGTACTCATCCAGATGCAGATCATATAGGTGGTCTTGACTATATAATTGATAACTTTGAAATAAGTGAATTTTATATGCCAAGAAAAAGTCATACTACAAAGACATTTAAAGATGTATTAATTGCTGCCAAAAATAAAGGATTAGCTATTAAAGAAGCAAAATATGGTGTTGTATTTAATTTAGGAGACTATGTTAAATGTGAAATTTTAAATCCTGTAAAAAAATATGGTAGTGATAATAATCAATGGTCTGCAGTAATTAAAGCTAAATATAATAATAAAAGCTTTTTATTTACAGGAGATGCTGAATTTAAAAACGAAGAAGATATGATAAAATCAGGCTCTAATTTAAAATCTAATATTTTAAAATTAGGTCATCATGGAAGTTCTAGTTCAACTTCTGAAAAATTCCTAAAAATAGTTAATCCAGATGTTGCTGTTGTATCATGTAAATATAAAAATAAGTATGGACATCCCCATAAAGAAATTCTAAATCTTTTAAAAAAATATAATATTCCTTTATATAGAACAGACGAACAAGGTAGCTTAGTTTTTTACTGTGATGGAAATGAAATTTGGACTGATAAAAAGCCTGGTACATATAATTATTATGGGAATAAGTAGGTGATATTATGAAAGGAACAATTGATAGATTTGAAAAAGATTTAGCTGTGATAGAGCTAGAAGATAACACTTTTATAACTATTCATAAGTCAAAACTACCTTCTAATGCAAAAGAAGGAGATGTTTTGATTATAAATAAAAGTAAAATTGAAATTGATTTGAATAAAACAAAAAAAATAAAAGAAGAAATAGAGAATTTAATGGATGAACTATTTGAAGATTAAAAAATTCACATGTTTCTATAGAAGCATGTGAATTTTTTTACAGACTTACTAAATCTTTAACCACAACAGAAGCTATAACAAGCCCCCCTACAGAAGGTACAAAAGATATACTTCCTGGAACTTCTCTTTTACTATCATTAGAAATAGTTATAACAGGCTTTATAGGCTTTTCTGTAGAATAAACAACTTTTAATTTCTTTATTCTTCTATTTTTTAATTCTCTCCTCATAACCTTTGCAAGTGGACACATATGAGTTTTGTATATATCTGAAACCTCTATTTTAGTAGGATCTAATTTATTTCCCATTCCCATAGAACTTATTATATTAATTCCTTTATTATAGCATTTTTCTATCAAGTCTATTTTAGAAGATACCATATCAATAGCATCTACAACATAATCATATTTTTCACTTAAAAGTTCATGTGAACTATCCTTGTTATATAGCTTTTTATGTGCTACTACATTTATATCAGGATTTATATCTAGTATTCTATTTTTCATAATTTCAACTTTACTTTCTCCTACAGTACTATGAAGAGCTGGAATTTGCCTATTTATATTAGTTATATCTATTTCATCATGATCTATTAATATTAAATTTCCTACTCCAGCCCTAGCTAGAGCTTCTACTGTAAAACTTCCAACTCCTCCTACTCCAAATACTGCTACTTTAGAACTTTTTAACTTTTCCATCCCTTCGTTTCCTAATAAAAGTTGTGTTCTCATAAAAAAATTTTTATCCATAATAATCCTCCAATTTGCATAAAATAGGGTACTGAAAAAAACAAATATTAACGAAATATATTATATAAGGAAGGTGATTATATGATTAAAATAAATCCTCTAAATAATAATAGAATAACCATTATGAAGATTCACAATGATACTGTAATAAAAAATGTAAATAAAGTAAATAAAATTGATAAAGTTAAACCCATTAATAATAATAAATTTAGTGAAAATTTCATATTAAGTTCTAGTTCTTTTTATAATAAAATGAAAAATTTTCAAGAAAACAACAATGTTTTTATTAAAAGTCAAAAAGAACCTAAAAAGGATGTAAGTAAAAATTTAACTGAAGAAGACCTTGAATTACTACAAGCAATAAAAAATATAGTTAATACATACAATGAATCAATTTTATTTTTTAAAAATTTAAATATATATACAGGAGAATACCACATAAAAAGAATATCAAATATTATAATACAAAATCAAGTTAAATTATCTTCCATAGGAATAATCATAAATAAAGAATATTTTCTACAGTTAAATGAAGATATTTTAAAATACAAAATAGTTGAAAATAAAAAATATATACATTCTCTTTTTGATTTAGATAATGGTATTATAAAAAGAATATTAGATAAAATTAAATCTGAAAAAAATTCACTACTAAAAAATAATAAACACTTATATTGAAAATATTAAGAATACATCGCCTTCCTATTTTCATAATATATAGGGGGTGATTTTTTGAAAAAATTAATTTATATTCTAACTATACTAATTGCTACTAATTTATTTATGATTATTCCAAAGTGTTATAACAATTTAATAGATAAAAGTGTAATTCAAAATTACTTGGATAGTTCTCAAGGTGCAGAAGAAAAAGAAAATCTAAAAAAAGAAATAATAAAAAATATATTAAGTGCCACTGGATATGAAAAATGGAATGAATACATAGATTATATAGACCTTAAAATATATAAAGGAAATGTAATTCCAAATGATAAAGAAGATATTATATTTGTTCTTAATTTATCTAAAGATAATGCTTTAATAGCTGTTTATGAAGATAGCCTTAATAATAATTACTTTTATAAAGGTAAAATTACTAATTTAGTACCAGTAAAAGATATATCATTTTTTAAAAACTTTTTAGTAGTTGAACAAATATTAGATGAAAGATTAGGTGCTTTTTTTATAGATGATTTTATAGAAATTTTTTATTATGACGATAATTTATTCAAAAGTGTATTTAAAAAATCTATATATTATGATGAGATTTATAAGAATGTATGGATAGATAAAAATGCTCCTCATGATGAATGGAGTAAAAATGTAGAAAAATCTTCTATAGACTATTTAGATGAAGATATTCCTAAAATATTATCTATAACCACTAATATTATCTATAAAGCTAAATCAAATAATACACCTAAAGCAGATGATTTTAAAGAAATAAGTAAAGAAACTCAAAAAGAGCTTTATGTATGGGATGAAAATAAAAAGATTTTTAAACTAAAAGAAAAAAGTCCAATAAACGAATAAAAGACCTCAAATTTGAGGTCTTTTATTCGTTTATTGGCGGGAGTATGTGGGAATCGAACCCACCCAGGAAGCTCCTAACCCCCCGTACTGGTTTTGAAGACCAGAGAGCACACCAGCACTCATCTACCCCCATGTATTGCCAATTCCTTGACACTACTATATAATAACATGGATATTGTTTTTTGACAAGTACTTTTTTGTCGTCTTTGACAACATTTTGACGGCATAATAGAAATAAGTTAGAAAAGTAAAAAAAGCCACTTGATTCTAAATGACATCAAATGGCTAAAGTTTTAACGCTCAGTTTTTATTAAACTTTCTTCTCTAGTAAATGGTTTGTTAAATTCATAATGAGAAAAATAATCTACTTTTTTACCTTCAATTAAAAATAATACACTAGAAATATTCTCAAGCTCTGTAAGACTATTTACTATAGAATATATAGTCATAGTTTCACCAGCAGATCCTCCAATATAATTATTTATAAATTCTTTACTGAAATTCACAGTAGCTATCCCTTTCTCCTCTGAATAATTTAAAAGCTTTGTTCCTTTAGGTATTATATTATATCCTTGTTTATTAGATTCTTTTATAATTTCCTCTACTATTTTCTTACCTAACTTATATCCGTCTTTTAACTCTACATTTTTTTTATAAGGGATAAGGTATTCCATATTTTCATCAGGAAAATAAAGCTGTACTGAAATTTTTTTCTCCTCGCTTAAATTAAACTCCTTTAAAATTCCATAAGGCTGTCCATCTAGAGAAATCAATTCCTTTCCTTCTACCGTAATCTTAAGTGCCTCTATTTCTTTAAATTGATTTAATGTATTGCTAATTGTAATTACTGCATTTACCTGATTTATATCTGATTTAAATTCTAAAAATTCTTTAGATAAATCTAAATATAATATACCTTTTTTCTTTTCAATCGATAGTATTTGAGTATTTTCATTTATACTTCTAATCATATCAGAAGAATATGGGCCATTTATAAGCGCTTTTATAGTATTATTATACTTTTCCATATCATTCGAATACTCTATTGACCTTGTAACCCATTGTATTTTTGAATTATCCAAACTTGAATAATAAAGTTTTATTTCTTGTTTTTCAGTATCATCTTTAATTATTTTTTCACTGCATCCTACAACGGATAACATTAAAGTCAAAATCAATAATGTGTAATATATTCTTTTCATTATTAGCCTCCTAGATTAAATAGGTTATTAAACTACATAAATATAAATACTATAAAACCCTGAATTATATAACTAAAAAATAATTATAATTAATTTTCTTTAAAATAATAACCCATACCCCATTTAGTTAATATATGTCTAGGACTAGAAGAATTTTTTTCTATTTTTTCCCTAAGCCTTCTTATATGAACATCTACAGTTCTTAAATCTCCATAATACTCATACCCCCATATTTTTTCTAAAAGTTCCTGTCTATTAAATACTTTATTTGGGTTTGTAATTAAAAATAAAAATAAATCAAATTCTTTTCCTGTTAAATTTATATCTTCATCTTTATAACTTATTTTTCTTCCTAACGTATTTATTTTAAATTCTCCTATTTGAAATTCAGGTGATAAATTTACTTCTTCTACTTTTTTAGTTCTTCTTAAAATAGCTTTTATTCTTGCCTTTAACTCTAAAACATTAAGAGGCTTTGATATACAGTCATCAGCTCCAAACTCTAACGCCATTATTTTTTTCAAGTCTTCTCCCATAGGTGTAATCATTATTATTGGTACCGATGAGTACTCTCTAATTTCTTTACATATTTGAAATCCATCTCTTTTATTAAGCTCAGATTCTAAAATTATAATATCATAACTCTTATTTTCTATTTTTTTTAGTCCTTCATCACCATCATATACTCTGTTTATTTTATAATATTCATCTTCAAAAGCATATTTTATCTGCTTAATTAATAAGGGCTGATCATCTATTATTAATATCTTTACCATATATAATCCTCCTAGATAAGTACCCTTTTATCTCCTATTCTTTTTGTTATTTTATTTCTATCAAAATCATCCAAAAGTGCCATGGCATATTTTCTACTTGCTCCTATTAAATCTCTAAAATTTCCTAAAGTCAAACTTCCATTTTCTTTTATATGCTTTTTAACCATATCTAAAGCCTTTTCATAGTATTCCTTATGATATATTAAATCATCACTTACTCTTATAAGAGTATCTCCAATTAATGCTTCTAAAACTTCCTTATACTCATTTCTATCTTGTATAATATCAGTAATATTTCTAGGAGTTAAGCCATCATTTTTTAATTTAGATTCAATTTCTTCTTTTATCTTAGCCTGAACTTCATTAAATACTACTTCAAAATCATATAAGCTAATTAAATTCTCTAATATTTTTATTTTTTCATCTTCGACAAATAAAGCCAATAAACTATCAAAATCTTTAATTTTAAGTTTTTTTTCTACTCTAGATCTTAATTCTTCTTTTAATAATCCTTTTTTCAAAGGATGTTTTTTATGAAAATCTGAAAGTAAACTCAAAGTCTTTTCTTTTAAATATTCATAAAAATCTTTATGAATATATAAATTATTTATATTTGCAATTTTTTTAGCCATGCATAAAGAATTAACTTCTTCTTTTATTATTTCCTCTTTTTCACCTATATAAACAGATATATCCTTTAAAGAAGGATATTCTTTACTGTGTTTTTTTATTATTTCTTCTATTATTTCTTTTGTATCTCCACTTTCTTTTAATTTTAAAGATTTTAAAACTTCTTCATCAAATCTTCTATGCTTTTTAGGATTTGTATCAAGTATTACTCCTCCACCTATAGTTTCCATAGGTGAATAGAACCTAATTACAAACATATCCTTATTTTTAGCAACAATTGATTCCTCAAGTCTTATTTGACAGTATCCTGTATCTCCTAAATTTATATTTTCTTTATCTAGTGGAACAATTCTTCCTAAAATTTCTCTAGTCCCATGATAAAGTCTTATTCTATCCCAATATTGAAGTTTTCTTGAAGCATGTTTTACTAAAGAAATCTTAATATCAATCATCATAGATTCCATTAATGAATTAGGATAAGCTAGTACATCTCCTCTTTCTATTTCTTCAACCTTCACATTGGCTAAATTTATTGCAACCCTTTGCCCAGCATAAGCTGTTTTAACAAAATTTCCATGAACTTGAATACTTCTGACTTTAGTATTTATCCCTTTAGGATATATAACCATATTGTCCTCTACATTTATTTTTCCTTCTATTAATGTTCCTGTAACTACTGTTCCAAATCCCTTTATAGAAAATACTCTATCTATATTAAGCCTTGGTGGAGAATTTAAATTTTTACTTTCTACTTCTTCACTTATTTTATCTATAGCTTCAATTAAATCATCAATTCCTCTTTTGCTAATAGAATCAGTTTCTATAATTAAAGCATCTTTTAAAAATGTATCTTTCACCTGTTCCCTAATATCTTCTTTTACAAGATCTAAAAAATCTTTTTCTACTAAATCAGACTTTGTTATTACAATAATTCCATTTTTTATATTTAAAAAATTCAAAATATCTAAGTGTTCTATAGTCTGGGGCATTACCCCTTCATCTGCCGCTACAACTAAAAGAACCATATCCATTCCTGAAACTCCAGCTAGCATATTTTTAATAAACTTTTCATGTCCAGGTACATCAACTATTCCTGCTCTTTTACCACTAGGCAAATCAAAATAAGTGAATCCTAAATCTATAGATATTCCTCTCTTCTTTTCTTCCTTTAGTCTATCTGTTTCTCTTCCAGTAAGAGCTTTAATCAATGTAGTTTTTCCATGATCTATGTGACCTGCTGTGCCTATTATTACATTTTTCATAATACTCCTCCTATTTCACAGAATTCACAATTTCTTTTACAATTGTTTCAAATTGTTCTTCAAATATAGTTCTTACATCTAGCACATATTTATTATCATATACTCTTGCAATAATATGATTTTCACATAGTCTTAATCTTCTTTCTAGTTCTGAAACACTAATTTTTTTAGGAATTATTGTTATTACTTTAGTTTTTATATTTTCAAGAGGCATAGAACCTCCACCTACTTGTGAATATCCTTCTTCTAAGTTTAAATTTATATCTAAATTTTCACTTTCTATCATTTTATATAATTTTTCAGCTTTTTCATCTAGTTCTTCCATTGTATAAGTTAGCATTCTAAGAGTTGGTATTTCTTTGATTGCTTTTTTTTCATCTAGGTACAGTCTAAATGTAGCTTCAAGTGCTGCTATTGTAAGCTTATCAACTCTTAGAGCACGTGTTAACTGATTCTTTTTCATTTTTTCTATATATTCTTTTTTACCAATAATTATTCCAGCTTGAGGTCCTCCTAGTATTTTATCTCCACTAAAAGTTACTATATCAGCTCCTTTTTTAAGAGAGTCTAATACCGTAGGTTCATAGTTTAATCTATACTTTGAAATATCTATGAAAAGCCCACTACCTAAATCTTCAATTACAGGAAGATTATATTTTTTACCCATTTTTGATAACTCGTCTATATCTACAGTTTTAGTAAATCCTAATATTCTATAATTACTTGTATGAACTTTAAGAAGCGCCGCTGTATTTTCATTTATTGCTTCTTCATAATCTTTAATATGAGTTTTATTTGTAGCTCCTACCTCTCTTAATATTGCTCCACTTTCCTCCATTACTCTAGGAATTCTAAAAGATCCTCCTACTTCCACTAATTCTCCCCTAGATACTATTACTTCTTTTTCTTTAGCAAGTGTGCTTAAAACTAATAAAACAGCTGCCGCATTGTTATTTACAACCAATACTGATTCTGCTCCTGTTATCTTCTTTATAATATCTTCTAAGTGAGAATATCTTGAACCTCGTTCTCCTAACTCTAAGTCATACTCTAAGTTAGAGTATCTAGATGCAGTTTCCCAAACTTCTTCCTTTATACTATCTGAAAGAAGTGACCTACCTAAATTAGTATGTATCACAACTCCAGTTGCATTAATAACCTTTTGTAAAGAAAGTGAATAAGTATTGGTTGAATTTTCTATTATATTTCCTATTAATTTATCATAATCTATATAAAAAGAATTAATTTCATCATCTTTCAAAGAAATTATTCTTTTTCTTATATTATCTATAGATTTTCTTATATTATCAACAATTAAACTTCTTGGATATTCTTCTAACAAGTTTAATATTTTCTCATTATTTAACATTTCCTCTACTGAAGGTAGTTGAGAAAATAATTTTTTTTTATTCAATTTTATCGCTCCCTCTATATACTTTTATTTTCTCTTAAATACTCTCTATTTCTTACAATTTCATAAATTGATAGATATATTTTTTGGATATAACTTCAACATATTCAATTTTATGGATATAGAAATGTATAACCCCAGAAAATCAGTGTTTTTACCAAAATATTACTGGAATTAATCCACTAATTTCATGGCGACGTACCCTCCCATGTCTCACAGGATCAATGTCCCTAAATTCCTTCGTTCAGTCTATCCATGATGTGGTATCAGCTATGCTCCTTTGCGGGGTCAAATGCCCTAATGGTTAATATATCTGCTGAATTCCT
>NZ_FRAE01000051.1 GCF_900142235.1 Tepidibacter formicigenes DSM 15518
AAGGCATCTACTATCTTATCATATCCATTTTGATTTTGTTGAGCATAAGATATTATGCTTAATAATAAAACCATTATTATTGCAAAAGAAAACAATCTCTTCATAAAAAAACCCCCCTTTAAATTATATCTATTTTCATTATTGACAATTCAAAGAGGGTTATACATTTTAATTATAAAAAAGTCTTTATTCTAAAAATTTTACAATGTAGACTTTTTTAAAATTTCATGGCGCCAACGAATTCTAACGAATTCCGTTGCTTAAAACTCATAACGGAATTTATATTTATCCACAATTCAAAAGGATTATAATTTCCTATTCGTTATAAAAACTTATATTTTATGTGATTTTACCTAACTTTCTCAAAAACATGCTTATTTATATTTATTACTTCTATAAAAGCATCTACTATTGCAGAATCAAATTGAATAGAGCTATATTTTTTTAATTCTTCTATAGCTTCATTATAGCTTTTTCTACTTTTATATGGTCTATTGGAAGTCATAGCATCAAAGCTATCTGCTACGGTTAAAATTCTAGTAAGATAAGGTATTTTATCTCCTTTTAACCCATTTGGGTACCCTGTTCCATCATACTTTTCATGGTGATGCAAAATCAAAGGTATTACATTTTTAAGGGAGTCAACAGTTTTTATTATTTCCACCCCATTTTCACTATGTTTCTTAAGAATATTCCACTCATCATTCGTTAATGGCATTTTTTTATTTAGTAATTCTTGAGGAATATGTATTTTCCCTATATCGTGTAAATAAGCTCCGTATCTTAATATTTTCTTTTCTTCTTCACTCAATCCTAATTTATCAGCAAGTAAATCACAATATATTACTACTCTTTCTGTATGTCCATAAGTATATCTATCTTTTGCATTTATAACACTTATTAATGTTTTTATAGAACTAATTAAATCTATATGTTTATCTTCTATATCTCCTTTTAACTCTTCTAATATAGAATAATATATTTCTACTCTATTTTTATTAAAAAACTTAGCTCTATAAAGAGCATCATCTGCACTATTTATTAATTCTTCTTTATTTTTCGATTTCTCAGGGAAATAGGATACTCCTATGGAAACGGTAAGTTTTCCATTTGGTAAATGTTCTTCTCCCTCAAACTCATATTCTTCTATTTTACTTCTAATTCTTTCACCTACTAAAAAAGCCTCTCCTTCAGAGGTTCTAGGTAGAATTACTGCAAATTCTTCTCCTCCATAACGAGCTACAATATCTTTATCTCTTATGTTATTTTTTAGTATACATCCTATTTCTCTTAAAACATAATCTCCCTTTTGATGTCCATAAAGATCGTTATAATATTTAAAGTGATCTATATCTATAAACAATAAAGCTATTGTTGAATTTTCTTTTTTACACTGAGCAATTCCTCTAGTTAAAGAATCTTGAAAAAACCTATGATTATACACACCCGTTAACTCATCTTTATTTACCAAGTCAGCAAGTTGTTCTCTATATTCATTTTCTACTTTAACATAGTACCCCAAAAGCCATGATGTTAATACAAAAACTCCTGATAATATTAAATCTGTTTCAAAATATTTATTTACAGTATTCAAAAGCATGGATAATATATCTACACCTAAAATAAAAATAGATCCTATTGCTGATACATATGTACCACACTTCATTCCAAATTGAATAGTTGAAGTTATTATTATAAATAAAAATAAAAATTTATAATTACTTAAATAACCCCCAGAT
This sequence comes from Tepidibacter formicigenes DSM 15518, assembly GCF_900142235.1. Taxonomy (GTDB): domain Bacteria; phylum Bacillota; class Clostridia; order Peptostreptococcales; family Peptostreptococcaceae; genus Tepidibacter; species Tepidibacter formicigenes. Next base: position 1,740 of record NZ_FRAE01000051.1, read on the forward strand.
ATAAAAATTAATATAGATACTATAGCAATAAAAATTAATATTTCTATAATATCTATAATTCTTAAAGTTTTGATACATATCTGATTATTTTTTAAAAATAATATCCATCCTTCATAAATTAATATCAATAAAGTAATGCTTATAAATGCTGTAATTATATTATATTGAATATATATTTTTGAATTCTTGGTATACAAGAAATTACATCTACTAAAAATTATAATTGCATAAAAAAATAAAGAGATCAATTTAACACTAGAGATAATTTTACAAATCCTCTCTTCTCGACTTTTTTTAAATTTATGCATTCTTTTACCTCCAAGCATTAAATAACATAAGAGGTCTAAAAGACCTCTTATGTTATTCTTCTCTTAATGTTTTTGGTTCTTCAGGTTGATAAGCTCCCCATAAACATGCAGATGCTGATATTGTATGGGCAAAAAAAGTAAATAGAGAAACACCTAAAATAGCCATTGTTGTAAATAATCTTTTCTTCACTTATATCACCTCCTATTTAATATGTAACTTACTTAAAGTTAAATCTAATTTAGATGTTAATATATGACCTAAATTAGTAAGAGTTACCGATTGCCAAGTAATACCTATACATATACAAATTATATTGTTTAATATCTTTTTATCTTCTAAATTTAAATAAAGTACAGCTAATATCATACTCGCCAATACTAATATATGTAAAATAACTATAGATTTTTTCTTTAAACGCTTTTTTGTTTCTTCTTTTTTTATTGGTTTACTAGGCGTATCTACCGGAGCATATTTATAAATAATATAATATGTAAATAAAAAGCTTAAAATTCCATAAATTAGTGCGAAAATAGGATTTATAGTAATTTTACTTATTATAACAGCAAAACCATTAAATATTATTACTCCAATAAATGCACATCTATTGGGAGAAGTTGCATGTGCTCCTCCTGAATATTTTCTTAAAAAAGCAGCTGAAAATGAAATTATTATAGATTCTAATAATACATTAAAAATTAATCCAAATAATATAATCAAAAAAATCGACCATATGGTTTGAATAAAAATAAATGCACCATATACAATAACTTCTTTTTTATCATTGTCTAAGTTTAAAATTGAAGAAATATTGCTTCCTATATACCTAGATATTTTTTCTATTAAATACATATTATGCTACCTTCTTGTTTTTATTTATTTTTTTTGTAAATAATAAAGAATATAATCGAGAATATAACTATAGATGGTAACCCAAACAAAATGCTAATAATTGATTTACTAAATAAAATTTTAGGATTTATAGAAAATACTTTCATATAAATAAAAACAGCTACCCAATCTAAAACAAACAAAATAATCATTGATATTATACTAGAACTAATTGCTTTAAAATAGTCTATATTATTTATTTTTATACATAAAAAAATATAAATCATAATACTAAGTATAGTATGTACTCCAAAATGAATAGGTAAAAACCTTATTAAATATGTACTAATTCCTAACAAAATACCAGATACTAACATTTTTTTTCTATCCACCTTTTTATTTGCTAATACATAGTTGGCAAATATTGACATTATTCCTTCTGGTATTGTTCTTAAAAATAAGGATAATAATGATAATTTTAGCACTTATTCTAACATCCCTTCATAAATATTATGTCAAATTCCTCTGTATGAATTTATTGCCTTGCTTTCCATTTATTTTATATTTTAGCATAAAAACCACCCCTTCAAAAGGGTGGTTTTTGTATTTTATTACTCTACTGTTACAGATTTTGCTAAGTTTCTCGGTTTATCTACATCACAGCCTCTCTTCACTGCTACATAATAAGAAAGTATTTGAAGAGGTACAACAGTTAATATACTAGATAAGATATCACTAACCTTTGGTATATATATAACTTTATCTGCTGCTTTTTCTACTTCTTTATTTCCTTCTTTAGCTAACGCTATAACAAAAGCTCCTCTAGCTTTAACTTCCTTCATATTAGATATCATCTTTTCAAATAAATAATCTTGACTAGCAATAGCAATTACAGGTGTATTTTCTTCAATTAAAGCTATAGTTCCATGCTTTAATTCTCCTGCTGCAAAAGCTTCTGCATGCATATAAGAAATTTCTTTTATTTTTAATGCGCCTTCCATGGCAAGATAATAATCAAGACCTCTTCCTAAGTAGAATGCATTTTGTGCATCTTTTATACCCTCAGCTACTTTTTCTATCTTATCTGAATTATCTATTATTTCTTGTACTTTATCTGATGTTAGTTCTAATTCTTTTATTGTTTGTCTATAAGCCTCCTCAGTTATAGTTCCTTTTTTAAATGCAAAATCAAGTGCTATCATGTATAAAGAAACAAGCTGAGTTGTATAAGCCTTAGTAGATGCAACAGCAACCTCAGGTCCTGCCCAAGTATAGAATACATCATCAGCTTCTCTAGCTATAGATGAACCTACCACATTAGTAATTGCAAGTATTCTTGCACCTTTTGCTCTAGCTTCTTTTAAAGCTGCTAATGTATCAGCAGTTTCTCCTGATTGGCTTACAACTATTAAAAGTGTATTTTCATCTACAAACGGATCTCTATATCTAAATTCAGATGCTATATCAGTTTCTACAGGTATTTTTGCAAATTTTTCTATTGCATATTTACCAACGAGTCCTGCATGATATGCTGTACCACACGCAACTATATAAACTTTATTTATTTTTTCTAAATCTTCTTTTGTAAGCTTTATATCATCTAATTTTATTTTTCCACTTTCATCAAGCCTTCTAGATAATGTTTCTTTGATTCCATGTGGCTGTTCATTTATTTCCTTTATCATGAAATGGTCAAATCCACCCTTAGATGCAGCTTCCGCATCCCAAGTTACATGATAAACATCTCTTTTTACTTCTTCTCTATTTTCATTAAATATTTTAACTTCATCTTTAGTCAAATATACAACTTCTCCATTTTCTAAAAAATACACATCTCTCGTATATTTAAGTAATGCTGGTATATCAGATGCTATAAAGTTTTCATCTTCTCCAATACCTACAACTAAAGGACTTTCTTTTCTTACTGCAACTAATTTATCTGGATGATCTTTTGCTATAACTCCTATAGCATAAGCTCCTCTAAGTTTAGCCATGGCTTTATATACAGCGTCTAATAAATCTCCTTCATAATAATAATCTATTAAATGTGCTATTACTTCAGTATCTGTTTCAGATTTAAATACCTTACCTTCTGATATTAACCAATCTTTTAATTGTAAGTAATTTTCTATTATTCCATTATGAACTACAGCTATAGTATTATCCATGTTTAAATGAGGATGTGAATTAACATCTGATGGAGCACCATGAGTTGCCCATCTTGTATGTCCTATTCCAAGCGTTCCACTTACAGGATTTTCCTTTAAATCTTCTTCAAGTACAGAAAGTCTTCCTTTAAATTTTCTAACTTCTAAATTTTCTCCTGAATTTACAGCACATCCTGCTGAGTCATATCCTCTGTATTCAAGCTTTGAAAGCCCGTTAATTAATACATCTGTTGCCTTTTTGTTTCCTACATATCCTACTATTCCACACATAAATTAAAACCTCCTTAAAATTTTAAATAATTTATTTAAGGAGAAAGGTCATTTTGCTTAGCTTTTTTTGTACATATAATCACTTATATGCTTTGTAAAGCTATTTCGGTGGCAAACACACCGCAGGGCACCCGCCGATATTCGATAAACCCTGTCCTCGTCAACTTAAAAAATAATTTTAAGTCCTGGCGCTTTATTAGGCACGAAAACCATGCCTAAGATAACTTAGATTTAATAAGATTTGCTAATGAACTAGCTAAATCTTTTATTTGACCTTCCTCTTTACCCTCTAACATTACTCTAACAAGCGGTTCAGTTCCAGATGGTCTTATTAATACTCTACCTTTACCATCTAGGATTTTTTCTATTTTTTCTATTTCTGTTTTAATTTGTTCATCTTCTAAGTATCTATTCTTATATTCATTTTTTACTTTAGCATTAACTAATACTTGAGGATATTTATTCATTATGCCACAAAGTTCAGATAATGGCTTATTTTCATCAACTAATATTGAAGCTAATATTAATGAACTTAAAACACCATCACCAGTAGTATTATAATCTAGAAATATCATATGTCCTGATTGTTCTCCTCCTAAATTATATCCTCCTTTTATCATCTCTTCTAGCACATATCTATCTCCTACTTTAGTAGAAACAGTATTAAAATTATTTTCTTTTGCTGCTATATGAAGTCCAATATTGCTCATTACTGTAACTACTAATGTGTCCTTCTTAAGTTTTCCTTGTTTCTTTAAATGAGATGCACATATAGTCATTATATAATCTCCATCTACAATTTGACCTTTCTCATCTATTGCTATTAATCTATCTGCATCTCCATCATATGCAAGACCAATATCTGCATTATTTTTTAATATTTCTTCTTTTAAATATTCTGGATGTGTAGATCCACAATTTAAATTTATATTTTTTCCATTAGGTTTATAATTAATAGTTATTACATTCGCACCAAGTTCTTTAAAAACTAGAGGTGCAACCTCAAAAGAAGCTCCGTTGGCACAATCTAGTACTACCTTTAAATTCTTTAAATCAACATTTACAATGGATTTTAAATATTCAACATAATCTCTTATAGCTTCTTTTTTTTCTGTTTTAATTCCTACATTTTCACCTGTAGGACTATAATCTATCTTATTCATATCTTCTACTAATTGTTCTATTTTAATCTCTACATCATCGTCTAGTTTATATCCATCTTTATTAAAAAATTTTATTCCATTATATTCTACTGGATTGTGTGATGCTGAAATCATAACTCCACAATCAGCTTCATAATATTTAGTTAAATATGCTACTGCCGGAGTTGGAACTACACCAACACATATAACATCAGCTCCAACTGACATTATCCCTGATATTAAAGCTGATTCTAGCATATCTCCTGATATTCTTGTATCTTTTCCAACTACTACTTTTATATTTTTTTTACCTTGTGTAAGAACATATCCACCTGCTCTACCTAATTTATATGCAAGATCACACGTAAGCTCTTTATTAGCTATTCCTCTTACTCCGTCTGTTCCAAACAGTTTTCTCATTTTCTCCCTCCTCTCAAAAAAGAAAAACAAGGGTATAAATACCCTTTTAAATATTATCATAAAATATATTAAATTTACAACAAAAACATTTATTTACATATTTAATATTAAAGTTCACTTCTATATAAAGCCTTGTTTAAATCCTCTTCCTCTAACTTCTTGTGTTTCATTTATAGATATAAATGCATGTTCATCGTACTTTTCAACTATTTCTTTAAGCTTTGGAAGTTCAATTGGATTAATTATTGTATATATAACCTTTTTACTATCTTTTGAATAACCTCCTTCTCCTTGAAGAAATGTAACTCCTCTTCCCATTTCGTTCATTATATCTTTTGATATTTCTTCAGAAGAATCAGATATTACCATAGCAGATTTTTTAACCTGTATAGAGTCTTGTATTTTATCTAATACTTGATATGCTACATACATAGATATTAAAGTATACATAGCCTTTTTAATTCCAAATACCAACCCACCGGTACTTACTATTACTAAATTAAAGCCCATAAGAGCAGATCCTAAATTTACATCCCATTTTTGTTTAACTAGTTTTGCTAAAATATCAGTTCCACCTTGAGAACCTTTGTTTCTAAAGATAATAAACATTCCTATTCCATTTAATACTCCTCCAAATATAGCAGAAAGTATTAAATCATTTACTCCTATATATTTATATGCATCTGTAGTAGATCCTATAATAAAAGAATATATTAACATATTTATTAAGCTGTATTTTATAAAATCTTTATCAAGTTTTTTATATGATATCATAAATAAAGGTATATTTATAAGTAGTATTATTAGTCCTATGTTTATATTAAATAAATTGTTCAATATAATAGCTATGCCTGAAGCTCCTCCACTTAATAATTTGTTTGGTGCTAAATAAGCATTTACTGAAATTGCACATAATAAACTTCCAAAAGATAAACTTAAAATCCTATACAAGGGGTTCATAATTTCATCTCCTTAAAAATAAATCTTTTTTTCACTTTGATTATAAACCTTGTATTTTTATAATACAACTCATTTTCCTCTATATGCATGTTTTTTTTCACAGTATTCATAATTTGCAATTTTAATTTCATATATATTCCTATTTTCATTCTAAATTTGTGATATTTACACACTTTAAGTTCATTATTATTGCACATTCCTATTGTATATCTTTTTAAAAATTGAAAGATATTTCTTAAAAAATAACAAAAAAACAAAGGTCACTGATAAAATCAGCAACCTTTGTTATAAACTATTTAGTTACAGCAGCTGCTCCTTTTTGAAGAGCTTCTTTGTTTAATGGTATAAACTTCTCTTTACTTGGTCCAAATACTTTCTTAAATGCTTCAAGTATAGAATCAGTTTTTACTGTTTTTGTAATTTCAAGATATGCTCCAAGCATAACCATATTAGCAACTTTTGCATTTCCAAGTTCTAATGCTATTTCATTAGCTGGTATATAGTAAACATCCACATCTGTTCTTTCTACTTTTTGATCTATTAATGAACTGTTCACTAATATTTTTCCACCAGGAACTACATCTTTCTCAAATTTTATAAGAGAAGGTAAGTTCATTACTATTGCTGTAGTAGCATCATTAGTAATTATAGGCGATCCTACTGGAGTATCAGAAACTGTAACAGAGCAATTTGCTGTACCTCCACGCATTTCTGGTCCATAAGAAGGAAGCCAAGAAACTTCTTTATCCTCAAGCATTCCAGCATATGTCATTAACTGACCCATAGACATAACACCTTGTCCACCAAATCCTGCACATATTATTCTTTCAGTTGCCATATTACTTCACCTCCTCTGGATTTCTAAAGTTTCCTAATTGATAGTATGGCATCATATTTTCTTCTAACCATTTAAGAGCATCTACTGGATGCATTCCCCAGTTAGTTGGACAAGTAGATAATACTTCTACTATTCCAAATCCTTTTCCTGCTATTTGAACTTCAAAAGCTTTCTTTATAGCTTTTTTAGCTTTTCTTATATTAGCTGGATTATTTACTGCTACTCTTTCTACAAATACTGCTCCATCTAAAGTAGCAAGCATTTCAGACATTCTTATTGGATTACCAGCAGTTTCTACATCTCTTCCATAAGGAGATGTTGTAGCCTTTTGTCCAGGCAAAGTTGTTGGTGCCATTTGTCCACCAGTCATACCATATATAGCATTATTTACGAATATAGTAGTTATTTTTTCTCCTCTTGCTGCTGCATGCACTATTTCAGCAGTACCAATTGAAGCAAGGTCTCCATCTCCTTGATATGTAAATACTACTTTATCAGGGTGAACTCTTTTTACACCAGTAGCAACAGCAGGTGCTCTACCATGAGCTGCTTCGTGCATATCACAGTTAAAATAATCGTATGCAAGTACTGAACAACCAACTGGAGCAACTCCTATAGTATCTCCTAAAACTCCTAGTTCTTCTAAAACCTCTCCTACTAGTCTGTGTATTATACCATGAGTACAACCTGGGCAGTAGTGAGTTTCTTTTTCTGTTAAACCTTCAGTTTTTTTGAATACAACCGCCATTATCTAGCACCCCCTAATACTTCCTTAGCTTTTTGTATAATTCCATCTGGAGTTGGAATCATACCACCAGTTCTTCCGTAGAAATGAATTGGAAGTCTACCCTCATTTGCTATCTTAACATCATCTATCATTTGACCAGTACTCATTTCAACTACTAATAAGTTCTTAGCATTTGGAATTTCATTAAAAGCTTTGAATGGGAATGGCCATAATGTTATTGGTCTTATAAGACCTGCTTTTATTCCTTGCTCTCTTAATGCTTCAACTGCATTTTTAACAACTCTTGAAGTTGTACCATAAGCAACAAATACAAGCTCAGCATCTTCAGTTTTATACATTTCGTATTTAACTTCATTTTTTTCAATTTCTTTATACTTTTTATCTAGTCTAAAGCAATGGTCTTCAAGTTGTTGAGGATCAAGGAATAAAGAATTGATTACATTTGGTTTTCTTTGTCCTTTAGTTCCTGTTGTAGCCCAAGTTTTTTCTGGTAAATCCCTCTTTTTAGGTGCTTTAAATTCAACAGGCTCCATCATTTGTCCTATCATACCATCTGCTACTACCATAACAGGTGTTCTATAATAATCAGCAACTTCAAATGCTTCCATTACCATATCAACAGCTTCTTGAACTGTTGCTGGTGCATATACAGGAGTTCTGTAGTCTCCATTTCCTCCTCCTCTTGTTGACATAAAGTAGTCAGCTTGTGAAGGTTGGATACCTCCAAGTCCTGGGCCTCCTCTCATCATATTAATTATAACTGCCGGAAGCTCAGCTCCTGCTATATAAGTAATTCCTTCTTGTTTTAAAGCAATTCCTGGTGAAGAAGATGATGTCATAACTCTAGCTCCTGCACCTGCTCCTCCATAAATCATATTTATTGCAGATACTTCTGATTCAGCTTGAACAAACATTCCTCCTACTTTAGGTAATTCTCTTGACATATATTCTGGTATCTCATTTTGAGGTGTTATAGGATATCCGAAGAAATATTTACAGCCTGCTTCTATAGCTGCTCTTCCTACAGCTTCGTTTCCTTTCATTAAAACCTTAGCCATATTTTTTCCCTCCTTAATAATTTATAAAATATTAATCTCTTTCTACACTTATTACTACATCTGGACACATAGTTGCACAATTACCACAACCTACACATTTGTCCATATCATTTACTGTTGCAGGGTTGTATCCTTTTTTATTTATTTTCTCTCTGTCCATAACAACTATATTTACTGGACAAACAGTTGTACAAAGCTCGCATCCTTTACAGCGATCTTGATCAAAATGCACTTTACCTTTAGCCATTTCAAACCCTCCTTAATATATTAAACAAAAGTATAAACATATATATTATAAGTCTTCATCGAATTTATCTCAGACAAATAAACTACATCCAGTCTTCTCTCATGTACATCTTTATTGGAAGTATTTCTCCTTCTATGTCTTGAGGAAGATTCTTAACTATTTCTTCAAGGCATGATATATATTTTATTGGTATATTCTTGATTTTTGAAACTTCTTTTACTAGTTCTTGTCCTCTTAAAACATCTTCAACTGTAGTTTCTCTTACTAAATGAGTGTTATTTATAAGACCTGTAACTTTACAATTAGATGCTTCTTCTATTTGCTCTATATGCTTTAGTACACCTTCAACTGTAGCTGTTTCTTGTCTATTCGCATTAACTACACAAAACATGTCATATTCATTTTCTTTTAGAAGATGAGAAAATCTACCTACCACCTTAGCTCCTATAAAGTCTCCTCCTACATCCATAACATAATTATAAGATTCATCCTGAATAGGTGCCATTACTTCTGCTGATACAGCAGGTACATCTACAGCTGATGCTTTTACAGAACTATCTATAACTCTTATTCTTTTACTTTCTAAAAGTTCTCTTTTTTCTCTTGTTCTAAAGTATACATTTACTACATCAAGATCTGATATTGCAATGTTACCTTCTAATTCTTCTCTCATTTTCATTACATAATTCATAGCAAATTCTGTTTTACCACTTCCATAATGACCTATTATAATTCTTATTCTTTTATCATCTTTTATCATTTAATCACCTACTAATAAGTCTTAGCTTCTTCTTCTCCTTTAAGAACTCTAAGTCCTCCTTGAGCTAAAGCTATCATTTCATCTTCTCCTGGATATACTTTAACTTCTCCTATGAAAGAAATTCTTTCTTCTATCCACTTAACAAACATCTTAGAGTAAGCTATTCCTCCTGTTAATACTATGGCATCTACTTTTCCTTTAAGAACAGCAGCACAAGCCCCTATTTCTTTAGCAACTTGATATGCCATGGCTTCATAAACAAGCTTAGCTTTTTCATTTCCTTCTTCTATCATTTTTTCTACTTCTCTAGCATCATTAGTATCAAGATATGCTACTATTCCACCATTTCCTTTTATTTTTTTCTTTATATCATCTAAAGTGTATTTTCCTGAGAAACACATTTTAGCTAAATCTCCAACCGGAAGGCCTCCTGATCTTTCTGGAGAGAATGGTCCTTCTCCATCTAAAGCATTTGCTACATCTATTACTCTTCCCATTTCATGTGCTCCTACAGATATTCCTCCACCCATATGAGCTACTATTACATTAACTTCTTCATATCCTTTGCCCATTTCAGCCGCTGCTCTTCTTGCTGTAGCTTTTTGATTTAAAGCATGGAATATACTTTTTCTTTCAATCTCTGGCATACCTGATATTCTAGCTACATCTTGAAGCTCATCTACAACAACTGGGTCTACTATAAAAGATGGAACATTTATTTTATCCGCTATTTCCTTTGCAATTATTCCACCCAAGTTAGAAGCATGCTCTCCTAAAACTCCTACTCTTAAATCTTCTATCATATTATCAGAAACTTTGTAAGTACCACCTTGAATAGGCTTTAAAAGTCCCCCTCTACCTACAACTGCATCTAATTCTTCTATTTTTACTCCATTTTCATTTACTGCTTCTTCTATTACAGTCTTTCTAAATTCAAATTGGTCAGATATTTTTTCATACCTTCCTATTTCTTCAGAAGAGTGTCTTAAAGTTTTTTCAAATACTAATTCCTCATTATTAAATACAGCTATTTTAGTAGATGTTGATCCAGGGTTTATAGCAAGAATTTTAAAGTTTTTACTCATTAACTCATTCTCCCTTCTTTAATTAATATACGTTATTATTATCCTTCTATTATTTTAGATGCTGTTAAAACTCCAAGTGCTATAGAATTTAATTTAGTTTCCTCATTGTCTGCTCTTGAAGTTAATATAACTGGTGCCTTTGCACCAACAATTACTCCTGCATTTTTGGAATTTCCAAAAAATACCATAGATTTATAAAGTATGTTTCCAGCTTCTATATCAGGTGCTAACAATATATCAGCATTTCCTGCAACTGGATGATCTATTCCTTTATGTTTAGCAGCTTCTATTGATACTGCGTTATCAAGTGCAAAAGGTCCTCCAACTACACATCCTTTAATTTCTCCTCTTTGGTTCATTTCTTCTAATTTTTTTGCATCTACTGTATCTGGCATTTTTGGATTTACCTTTTCTTTTGCACAAATTACAGCAACCTTAGGCTCACTTATATCTAAAGCATGAGCTATTTGACAAGCATTCTCTATAATTTGCTTTTTAGTTTGAACATCTGGATCTAAATTCATAGCTGCATCTGTTACAAAAAACAGTCTATCATATCCTGGAAGGTCAAACACTGCAACATGACTTAATACATTTCCAGTTCTAAGTCCTACTTCTTTATCAAGAACTGCTTTTAATATTATTGAAGTATCTACAAGTCCTTTCATTACCATATGTGCTTTTCCAGTTGAAACAAGCTCTACAGCTTTTCTTGAAGCTAAAGCTAAGTCTTTTTCATCTATTGTTTCATAATTATTTAAATCTATACTTAATTCATTTGCTATTTCTTTAATTTTCTCCAAGTCTCCAACTAATATTGCATCTACTATGCCTTCTTTTCTAGCCATTTCTACTGCCATTAAAACTTCTTTATCTTGAGCACAAGCTACAGATATAGTTTTAGGTCCTCTTTCTTTAGCAAATTTTATTACTTCTTCAAAATTTCTCATTAAAATTTCACCTCATTTTCATATATTTTAGGTGTTTCTTCATTATTTATGACTCTCAATGCTCCTTCATTTAAAGCTCTCATTTCATCTTCTCCTGGCTCTACTATTACAGGAGCAATAAAGTCTATCATTTCTTTTATATAATTTGTTAAGTAATCAGAGTAAGCAAGCCCTCCTGTAATAACTACCGCTTCTACTTCTCCTTTTAATACTGCTGCCATTGAGCCTATTTCTTTAGCTACTTGATATCCCATAGCTTCGAATATAAGTTTTGCTTTTTCATCTCCCGTTTCAATTCTTTTTACTACTTCTCTTGCATCGTTAGTTCCAAGATACCCAACAAGACCACCTTTTCCTCTAAGCTTTGATTTAATTTCTTTATATGTATATTTACCAGAAAAACACATTTTAGCTAAATCTCCTACAGGAAGTCCTCCTGTTCTTTCTGGAGAAAATGGTCCCATTTCATTTGCATTATTATAATCTACTGTCTTACCCTTATTTAAAGGAGCGACACTAATCCCTCCCCCAAGATGCGCAACTACCATATTTATATCTTCAAATTTTTTTCCTAATCTATTTGCCACTCTTCTTCCTACAGCTTTTATATTTAAAGCATGTCCTAAAGATTTTCTTTCTATTTCTGGTATGCCTGATATTCTAGCTATATCTTCAAACTCATCTACTGCAACTGGGTCTACTATGAAGCTTTCTATATTATGTTCATCTGCTATAGATTTTGCTATTATTCCTCCTAAATTAGATGCATGTTCACCTTGTATTCCTATTTTCAAGTCTTCTATCATTTTTTCCGTTACCTTATATGTACCTCCAGGCATAGGTCTTAAAAGCCCTCCTCTGCCTACAACTGCTATTAATTCATCTGCTTTATATCCCTCTTGCTTCATCCAATCAATAATCATTTCTTTTCTCATTTTAAATTGATCAGATATTTTTTCATATTTTTCTAGTTCATCAGAAGGATGAGTTAAATTTTTTTGGACAACGTTTTCATATCCTTTGAATAAAGCTACCTTCGTAGAAGTTGAACCCGGATTAATAACAAGAATATAGTCTCTAGACACAGTATCACCCCGTAAAAAATTTTTATCTTAATTATTATGATATATTGAAATAAAAAAAAATGCAATAAAAATTGCAACATCATCGCCCAATTTTTTTGCATTTTTTAATTCAACCTATTCTTCTATAACAACGTACTTCGGCGTTATTATCACACTTTCAACATCATATGGTATATTGTATTTTATTTCGAATTTTGAAGGTATTTGTTGATTTTCTTGCATATTGACAAATAATTGTATATCTTCATTAGTTATTTTTTCCTTCAATTCTTCTAAAAATGCCACTTTTACTTTTATATTCTCAGGAAGATTATTTTTTGAAATATCCAAATTGTGTATGTTGTTATTGAATACAATTCTATTTTTAGATATTATAAAATCTTTATTAATTATTTTAGATATATCAAATTCTACATTTGCTTTTTCTATTTCTGTATAAATATTTTCAGGAGTATTTATTTTTAAATCTACATTTTTATCTTCATTTAAACTAGATATATCAAATTCTTCAACATATACTTCTTCTATATTATCTATATATTTAGGGTCACCTGATATAATGATATTTTTTGGATTTAGCGTATAGTTTAACAATTTATAATCTTTATCTAAATTTCCCTTTAAATTAATCTTTAAAGGAACCTCTTTAGTTTTATATACTTTAACATTTACATAAGCATATCTATCTTTAACATTTACTCCATCTACTTTTTTCCCATTTTTATCTAAAGGAATTATTTGTTCTTTAGTATTAAAATTTTCACCTTTATTTTCTAAATTTAATTTACAAGCTAATCTATCAACTTTTTCTACTAAACTCTTAGGTCCTTCAATATATGTATATTGAGGACTTATACTTATATTAGATACTTTAAAATTTTCTTTAAGCTTATTTACCTTATCAACTCCAATATATTTTTTCACATACATGCTTTCTTCAATATTCACTGTTAATTTATCTGGTATAATTGTATAAGTTATATTATCAGGAGCATCTAAATTCAAATCTACTTCATTTTCCCCAAGTTTAATATCTTTAAGTTCTCCATAAATAGTTAAATTTGATTTTTGAATATCTTTTAATAAAGATCGTCTTCCTCTGATTATTACTTTTACATCTAAATTTGAATTATTACCTATTATCATATTATTTTCTTCCAAAGTACTCATATTCAATATTTTAACAGGTATATTACTAAAATCTCTTATTAAAATAGGATCTACTTCTGCCATTACATATATCCACATAAAAAAGGCAAAGCATATAGTTATAATCTTTATTTTTAAATTTCTTTTAAAAATATTTATCATTTAAAAAGCCCACCTCTTTTAAAAATGCTTTTATTTTCATTTTGCTTCTTTAAATTATTCTTTAATATTTTTTGTATGTATTCTCTAGATACACGTCTATATAATTTCCCATTTTCAGCGATAGATATATCTCCTGTCTCTTCAGATACAATTATTGATATACAATCTGACTTTTCAGTTATTCCAATTCCCGCTCTATGTCTTGTTCCAAGCTCCTTATTCAAATACTTGTTTTCAGTGAGAGGTAAGAAGCATCCAGCTGCTTTTATTCTGTTATTTTTTATTACAAGTGCTCCATCATGAAGAGGAGTATTTGGTATAAATATATTTATAAGAAGCTGTCTTGTTATTTTTCCATCAACTATAGTTCCTGTTTGAATTATATCGTTTATACCCGTTTCTCTTTCTATAATGATTAAAGATCCTATTTTTTGTCTAGAAAGTGAAAATATAGCCTCTAACATTTCTTCTATAGCTTCATCTATATCTTCATTTTCAAATTCTCCAATAGGCCTTGCTATTAATTTGGTTCTTCCAATATATTCTAACGCTCTTCTAAGTTCAGGTTGAAAAACTATTAAAAATGCTATTACCCCTATTTGCATTGTATTTTTTAATACCCAGTTAACTACGTGAAATTGTAGATACTCACTTACTTTAGTTGATACAATAAGTACAAATATTCCTTTTATAAGCTGTTCTGCTCTCGTTTCTTTAATTAACATATATAATTTATAAAAAGCATATGCAACTATTGTTATATCAATTATATCTAAAATCCCTATATTCATAATTATATCTTTTATTTCCCACAATGTATTTACCCTCCAATACTATCATATTACGGATTAATTATTTCACACATTTGAAAATATTTCAATAAGTAAAAGTATTTATTTAAAAATATTAAAAAATTCGCTTCATGCTATCGCATGGCTCATGTCGCCAACGAGTCCTAACGGACTCCGTTGCTCAAAATAGTTGATACTTTTATTCAGTTACCAAAGTTACAGTTTAAAAAATTTATAGTTTCCTATAGAATTAAAAAAAGAGTTCCATAATATTATGGAACTCTCATTAACTGGCGTACCTGCAGGGATTCGAACCCCGGACACATGGCTTAGAAGGCCATTGCTCTATCCAGCTGAGCTACAGGTACATATGGAGCGG
>NZ_FRAE01000054.1:0-5165 GCF_900142235.1 Tepidibacter formicigenes DSM 15518
ATGCCTTATCTTAGTATTATCTTGTATTAGCATACCTTTCGGTATGTTATCCATGTGTATAGGGCAGGTTACCCACGCGTTACTCACCCGTCCGCCGCTAAGATCAAAGAGCAAGCTCTTATCTCCTCGCTCGACTTGCATGTGTTAGGCACGCCGCCAGCGTTCATCCTGAGCCAGGATCAAACTCTCAAAATAAACTTCGTTTATATCGCCAACGAAATCAAAGATTTCCGTTGCTCAAAATAAACTTCATTGGCTTCATGTTTTATATCCAGAATCACATGGTGTGATTCATTATGACCTACTGTTTAATTTTCAAAGTTCAACTTGTTCTTCCCTTTGTTGAGGACAAGTAATAATATATCATCTTTATTTAATTTCGTCAATACTTTTTTGAAATTTTTCTAATATTTTATTTTAAACTAACCTCTATCCCTTTTTATGCATATTCAACAATTATTTATTAATAATTTATATTCATACATAAAAATTTCTTTCCCTTATATTATTTACTTTAATAAAGTAATTTTGCTAAAAGGATATAATCTTATAAATACCTTTCCTACTATGTTTTCTATTTTCACAAAACCAACCCTAGAATCTCTACTATCTAAGCTTTTACCCGGAAGTCTATTATCTCCCATTTCTATCTTTGTGATTTATTTACAATTATATCATTTTATCGTAAAGTAAGTTAATTTAATTTATAACTTTAATTAACTAATTATTATCTATCCAGATAAATATAATTTTTCAACATTTACTATTTAACTAAATATAAAGTTTACCGATATATATTTCGATATAGGCATATTTATATCAATGCAAGCATCAACATCTTAAATTTTCTGGATATCTCTACGAAGTTTTAAACAGAAAATCAATTCTACTTTAAAAACAACAGCGAACGGAGGACAACTAATGATATTTAAATTTAATGATTGGAAAATAAGAAAAAAGTTACTTTCAGCTTTCGTGGTAATGATAATCATTTTTGTTTTCATGGGATTAATGTCATTTAACTTTATAACTGATATTGGATATAGCAAAATAAGTTTGCTTTCTAAGAATGAAAAACTCTATACACTTGTATTAGAACTACGAAGAGATGAAAAAGATTTTTTATTAAGAGAATTAAACAATCCAGAATTTTTTAAAACTGGAAAAAGTAAATATGTAGATAAGTTCGAAACTCATTATAAAAAGTTAGAAGAACTGATGAAATCTTTAAAACAATATAAAGAAATATATTCAAATCCAGAATATATTAAAAAAATAAATAAAATGGAGATATTAGTAAAGGATTATCATGATTTATTTTTACAAGTAGTTGATAAAATAAATGTAAAAGGTTTTGAAGAATATGGCTTAGCTGGTGAACTAAAAGATATAGAAAGTAAAATAGAGAGTTTATCCTCAAATAATGAAATAAATACTTTATTATTAAAAGCTCATCTAGCAAAAGAAAATTATTTTTTAACAAAAAATATAGAACAGTATAATGAGTTGATATCAATTTTCTCGAAAATTAAATCTTTATCAACTAACCAATATTTAGCATCACTTGTAAATAATGCTGAATATGTATTTAATAAATTACATACCTTAGATAAAGAAATAGGTCTAACTAGCAAGGATGGGCTAAAAGGAGAATATAGAAATACTATTCATAAATTTGAGCCTTTAGTAGAAGAAATATACACTGATATTACTACGTCAACTCAAAAAAGCGTAAAAAATATAAAAACAATGATTATTATAACTATTATTGCAAGCATTATCGTATCTCTTTCATTTGGAATATATATTTCATTTTTAATAACAAAGCCGATAATTAAAACCACTCATATGCTAAATAATATAGCTGAAGGAGAAGGAGATTTAACTCAAAGACTTGAAGTTACTGCTAAAGATGAAATAGGAGAACTATCAAAATGGTTTAATTTATTTGTTACTAAAATACAAAATTTAGTTAATCAAGTTAAAAATAATGCCTATACATTATCTGAATCATCTGAACAAGTATCAATTGCTATAGAACAAGCAAACCAAGGTATAGAAAATATTGCACATGAAATGAGTAATGTATCTTCTAGTATTCAAACTAATGCTAGTATCATTGAAGAAGCTACAGCAAATATTGAGGAAATGGCTAATAGTTCTCAAATTATTTATAGCGAAATCGAGGTTGCTTCTAAAAACAGCACAAACGTATTAGAAGCTGCAAATATTGGAGCAAATAATATAAATGAGGTTGTTACAAGTATAAATAAAGTAAAAGAATCTACAGAAAATATATTTAAAATTATAGGAGACCTAAAAAATTCATCCTATGAAATAAATGAAATAGTTACTATAATTACAGGAATTTCAGAACAAACTAATTTATTAGCTTTAAATGCTGCTATAGAAGCTGCAAGAGCAGGAGAACATGGTAAAGGATTTGCTGTTGTTGCTGAAGAAGTAAGAAAACTAGCTGAGGAAAGCAAAAATTCAGCTGAGAAAATAAGCTTACTTATACAAGAAATACAGGAAAAAACAACTAATGCAGATATATTAATTAAAGATGGACAAGAATACGTAAAAATAAGTGTTGAAAAAACAAATAATACAAATAATCAGTTTAAAAATATTTTAAATTCTATTCAGGAAATAAATGATAAAATTGATATGGTTTCTAATTTAGCTAAACAACAATCTGAAATTTCTAATGATATATCAAGAGCGATTGATGAAATGTCAAAAACAACACAAGATAATGCTTCTGCTTCTGAAGAAATCAATCAAGTTATACAAGATCAAGTAAGCGCTTTTGAAGAAATTGGAGCAAGTATTGAAGAGTTAAGTTCAATGTCTAAAATGTTAAAAGAACAAGCAGATAAATTTAAAGTTTAATAATAATTTATAAATATATGACAAATGTCATATTATAGCAATCCTATATATGATATTATAACCTTAGTAAGAATATTAAAAATTCATACGTTTTTCTACCCGACACACAAAAAAATCCTAGGTCACCCTAGGATTTTTTATTATAACTTATTCATTCATAAGACTTTCAAGCTCAGTTAGTAATTCATCAAATTTTTGAAGAGCTTTTTCAATAGGCTCAGTTGTAGACATATCTACACCTGCTTTTTTTAGCATTTCAACTGGATAATCATTTCCTCCAGATGCTAAGAACTCTAAATAAGCATCTCTTGCTCCTTCTTCATTATTTACCATTTTTTCTGATAATATTATACCTGAAGAAAGTCCTGTAGCATATTTATATACATAGAAATTGTAATAAAAATGAGGAATTCTTGACCACCATACTTTAGACAAATCATCTACCTCAAAATCTTCTCCATAATATTTAGCCATTAAATTGCCCCAAGTTTCATTTAAAAATTCACTTGTTAAAGCTTCTCCATTTTCCGCAGCTTCATGAATTGCTTTTTCAAATTCGGCATACATAATTTGAGTATATATTGAACCTCTTATCTGTTCTAAATATGAATTTATTAAATACATTTTTTCTTCTTTAGTTTTAGCATGTTTAATTAAATAATCAATCATTAAGGCTTCATTAGTAGTAGAAGCTACTTCTGCTGTAAATATAGGATATTGTGATTTTGAATAAAATTGAGTCTTATTTGAATAATATGAATTCATAGCATGCCCAAGCTCATGAGCTAAAGTAGACACAGAGTCAAGCGTTCCATTATAGTTTAATAAAACATATGGATGTGTATCATAACTACCCCAAGCATACGCTCCTGATCTTTTATTATCATTTTCATATACATCTACCCATCTTTCCTTAAAAGCCTTGTCTAAATCTTTTATATACTTATCTCCCAATGGATACAGTGCTTCTTTTACCATTTCCTTAGCTTTTTCATAACTTATATATTCATTTTTTGCTTGTTTAACTATAGGAACATACATATCATAATATCTAACCTTATCTTCTATTCCTAAAACCTTTTTTCTAAGTGATACATATTTATGCAATGGCTCTAAATTATCATTAACTGCTTTAATTATATTATCATAAACTTCAGGTTTTATATTGTCAGCGTCTAGTGATGCTTCAAGTGCAGAATTATATTTTCTTGATTTAGCAAAGAAAATATTAGTTTTAACTTCTCCCGCCAAAGTAGCAGCTAAAGTATGTATATTTTTTTCAAAACTTTTAAATTCAGATTCAAATGCTTTTCTTCTTATATCTCTATTTTGATTATCTAGTAATTTTGAATACATCGCAGGAGTTACTTTTACTTTTTCTCCATTATCTAAAGTAATATCCTCTGTTTTTCTATCTACAGTTCTATATATTGAAGCTATATTTTCTGGAACTGATGTTATGTCTGAAGCTAACGCTAATACTCTTTCTCCTTCTGAAGATAAAGAATGTTGTTTAGTTCTTAAAAGATTTTTAAAATACAAATCATAATCTTTAAATTCTGATTTGTTAATATAACTTTTTAATGTTTCTTCTGGTAAAGATAATAATTCTGGTTCTACAAAAGAAAAAGTAGCTGCAGTTTTAGTGCTAATTCCTTCTGCTCTATCTGCCATGGCTGAATATTTTGAGTTAGAGCTGTCTTCATCTCTTTTAAGATTTGCATAAACATATATCTTATCTTTAAGCCTAAAAAGTTCATCTTTTAACTTCAATATTTCTAGTATATTCTTTTCATCTTTTAATTTTCCTTTATAGCTTTCTACCTTTGATAGACTATTTTCTAGCTTTTTAAAATCCTCTTCCCAAGAATTATCCGTTGAATAAATATCTTCTATTGACCAAGTATATTCCTTTGGAACATCACTTCTATTTGCATATCTTACTTGATCTGCAAAAGATAACATCGGAAAAGTTGCAATTGAAGCAGCTAAAACAACTGATATAATTTGTTTTTTTACTTTCAAAAAAATCCCCCCTAAACAATTATTAATATATTTGTTACCATATTTTTCAAATAATTTTAACATACTTATATCCTCTGAGTCAATATCATTCTTCGAATATTCTGTAAATTTTATTTTTATATTATTTTTTTATAGCTTTCTTCTTGTTTTACAAAATTAATTCCATATAGTTTATACAAATATATTCAAGTTTTTCTTTTATATTTCCAATTTAAATACATCTAATGTTAAGGTTCTACCAATAC
>NZ_FRAE01000054.1:7520-16594 GCF_900142235.1 Tepidibacter formicigenes DSM 15518
AAGTGTTTAAATACATCTAATGTTAAGGTTCTACATATAAACATAACAGAAATATTAGAAGACTCTAAAGGTTTAAATACATCTAATGTTAAGGTTCTACTTACCTAAATTATCAAATAATTCTTCTTTTTTATTTTCATACGTTTAAATACATCTAATGTTAAGGTTCTACAAAATGTTTGCGTTCGCTTGAATTTACTACTACAAAGTTTAAATACATCTAATGTTAAGGTTCTACAGAAGATATTTTTTTAAATAGTCTTATAAATGCGAGGTTTAAATACATCTAATGTTAAGGTTCTACGTATTTAAACAAAGTGGCAAAATTACTGAAATTGAGTTTAAATACATCTAATGTTAAGGTTCTACCTCTGAAAAATACACATTTTTAAAAGCGCTAAATAGCTTTAACCCTTTATAATAACACAATTTTATTAATTTTTTCCCAACCTCTACACTTATAATTATAGCTCTTATATTTGCCCCTTGTAAATCTTTATTTTTCAATATATCTATAGATTTTATTCAAATTTTAGGTTGGTAAAATATCATAATATTAATGCTTCAGTATCCTTTCTTTTTATCCCTAAAGTTTCTTCATCAAAGCTTTCTTTGTTTAAAAGTTTTATAATTGATACAAAATCATGTGATTCATCTATCACCTTTTTTATATCAGATTTAAGCTTTATTAAATTAGATGGTGTAATCGGACCTCTAAAAACAGAATTTTGATGATGATGAAAATATTTTTTACATATTTTAAATACCTTATTAACCCTCTTTTCTCCTACATCATAAAAAACAAAAGCATAATTATAATTGTAATTTCTCGCCATGGCTTAAACCATCTCCTTCATACTAAATGGTCTAAATTCTTTACCTTCCATTATAAATTTTATTAGTTTATATCCATCCAATTTAATAGCAGTCTTATAGCTTATTTTTCTTTTTAATCTTGGATGCTGAAATACACTTTCAAATCTCTTCTCAATTGCTTCAACAAATACTTTTTTACCAGCTGTATTTAATAAACAATAATTTAATTCTTTATCAAAATGTTTACCTACTTGTATTTTTCTATTATTAACTAATTCAAAAATTGTCTTATATACAATAACAGGTTTAAAAACTTCCGCTAAATCTAAACTTAGAGAAAATCTTCCTTCTGATGGCTCATGTAAATAACTTATACTTTGATTTAAATGAGTATTATATATTTGAGATACTGTTTTAGAATAAAGTATTGAATTTCCAAAAGATATAAGTGCATTCATTGGATTATCTGGTGGTCTTTTTACTCTTTTATTAAATATAAAAGTTTCAGGTAAGAAATATTTAAAACAGCTATAGAATCTTTGCCATATTTCACCTTCTATATAAAGAATACGCTTTATATCTAAGTTTTCATTTTTTAGATATTTAAATACTTCTTCTTTCAGCCAATCTATGGTTGATTTTACTTCTTTCTTATCATGCTTGTAATAATGATATAATACTTCATATATATTATCTGCTATTCCTTGTACAATAGCTTTTGCTATAACTTCTCTATTTTCTAAATATGATTTAGCTTGCTTTACAGTTAAATTACCACTTATAAGTTGTTCTTTTGGATAAAAGCTTCCACTATAGTGTCCATAATAATTAAAAAAATGAATAGTTATTCCTGCTTTAGCTATAAAATCTAAAAGCTTAGTATTTACAGTAACTTCATTTAAGCAGTAAATTTCTTTAGTTGATTCTATAGGTATATAAAAATTCCCATTTTCATTACGAAAAGCAATAGAATTATCTTTTCTCTTAAGTTCTCCAACACTCATTATATATCTTGTACTATTCCTCATAATACACCCCTCTTTACTAAAAACATTATATATAACAGT
The DNA here is from genome assembly GCF_900142235.1 of Tepidibacter formicigenes DSM 15518. GTDB lineage: Bacteria > Bacillota > Clostridia > Peptostreptococcales > Peptostreptococcaceae > Tepidibacter > Tepidibacter formicigenes. Next base: position 9,404 of record NZ_FRAE01000054.1, read on the forward strand.
ATTCATAATAAGCACATTTTTTACATTTTTTATCTTTTTCTGGCTCTGGTATAATTGGTTGAGTTATTAATTCATTGATTTTATCTATAAGCTTTTCTAATTCTTCTTCAATATCATCTGTAAGCTCTAAATATATTGTTTTTTTATTTTGTTTGTTTTTTTCATCAAATTCAAGTTTTCCTTTTCTATATATTCCCTTATCTTTTAATTTTTTTAGATAAAACAATGTCTGCCACTTAGCAGCTTCTACATCTGCATCAGATTTTTTTATTTCTACTAAGTATTCATCTGTTATTTTATCTATTTTTATATTGTCTATGGTTATCTCTGATTTTTTATTTTTTTCACTTTTAAGTTCATGTATCACTCTTCCTATATGAACATCTTCACTGTTATCTTCTAAATTAATTCTATTAGAAAAAAGCCAACACTGACGTTTACAGTGAAAATAATAATTTATAACTGTACCACCTATTTTCATAAATACAGCTCCCCTGTCTTTATTTATATATCTATTACCACATTACGCATACTATCTTTTGATAAATCTACACCTTCTTCATAAGAATAAGGTATTTCTAATACATCATAATATCTCTTTTCCTCAATATTTTTTTTAAATGCTCTATACTCACTTTCACTTAAATATGCACCTAATGAAATAGTATGTTCATAATCCTTTCTTTTTTCACCATTTATTCCTTTGTTATAATCTTCTAATAAAATATAATCTTTTTTAGCAAATTTAATATCTCTTAAATTATAAACATCTTCACTTTTACTTATCCCTAAATTTTCCTTTAGTATTCTATCAAATGTTTTTTCTCCTTCATTAAAATTATCCTGAATTTCATTTTGTATCTGCTTATCTTTTACAATTTCATCGTACACAGTATTTAGCCATTTGTTATATTCACTTATCTTATGAAGTCCTTCGTTTATAGTTTTATATGTTATATCAAGTAATCCTTCTACATAAGGCTTACTTTCAACATCTTTATATATGTAGATAACTCCTTTATTATCTGATTTTTTTCTATTTACTCTACCAAATCTCTGTATTAAAGAATCTATCGGGGCTAAATCTGTATACATTACATCAAAATCTATATCAAGAGAAACCTCTACTACTTGTGTTGCTACAAGTATAAAATTTTGTTTATCTTTTAATCTTCTCATTATTTCTTTTTCTTTTTCAACTCTATGGCATTTTTTAAATGAAGAATTATATAAAACTATATTTTCCTTTCCAACTTCATTTTTTAATAAATCATATACTTCTTTAGATTTTTTTACAGTATTTTTTATAATCAATACATTTTTGCCATTTTCATAGTCTTTTTTTATTTTATCTATATCATCTTCTATTTTTTTATCTACCTTATAAATATAATTAGGATTAGCTTCAAATAAATCTTTCTGAGTTATAACTGGATATTTATTTTCATCCTCTATATTAATCATTTTTTTAATTGCATTTGGTATAGATGCACTCATTAAGCAAACAGGAACTTCATATTTATCACAAAGTTCTAAAAATCTTTTCATAAATCCCATCATTTTAAAATCATAAGAATGAACTTCATCTATTATTACAGCAGATTTTAAAAAGTTAAAAGTTGCTATATTATATCTTCCTATATTTAAAAAGTTTTTAAAAAGCCCATCAACAGTTCCAACTGTAAATGAATTATTAAAGGTTTTGCCAAATAAAATTTTTGAATCAAATGATTTATCTATATCTTTACCTTCTTCTGATAATTGTTCTTCTAAATATATTGTTGCAGATGAATGTACAAGCCCAGTATTATCAAACACTTTTTCTACTCTCTCATATAATTTATTTGAAGTTGTTTGAGTTGGAAGTGTGTATATAACCTTATCTTTTATATCACTTATATTATTCATAGCCCAAAAATAAGATCCTTCTGTTTTACCTGATCCTGTAGGTACTTCAACAAGAACACTTCCTTTATGAGCTGCAAGTTCTTTTTGAAAACCTCTAGGAATAAACTTTTCAATTTCTAAAGCTTCTTGTAATTTATTACACAGCTGCTTTTCATCAAATATTTTTTCAAAATCAAGCTTTAAATTAATTCCTTCAAATTGTGCCGATGCTCTCCAATCAGCAATATTAATTATTCCTAATACATAAGAATATAGTATTCTTAATTTTTCTAAATCTTTTTTATTAATATATTTTAATTTTTTTATAGTGCTTTTTATTTTACTTCCTAGTGTTTTTCTTTGAATAAATTTATACTCAAAATTATATTTACATTCCTTATTTAAAAATTCTTCATACCAGTTTTTGTATTCATAAAAAAAGTCTTTTGCTTCTTCTAAAAAACTATGTTCATATTGGCTTTCATTTTCAACTCCTAGAAAAGCTGTATTTCTTTTTAAAATTGAATGATGATTAAGTACAGTCAAAAATAATAAATTTATATTTTCTTCATCATCTTCATCATTTGTAAAAGTAAATAAGAAGTTTTCAATATTACTTGTTATATTGCTAGAATAAAGAGAATGGTATGATTTTTTTATATTTCCTTTTATATATTCCTGAAATTCATTCGTTGCTTTTCCTATATCATGAAAAAAAGCAGAAAAGAAAAGTAAATCTTTAATCTTATCTTTATTAAAACCCGTTAGCTTTTGTATCTTTTCTAAGTCTTTATCTTTTATTAAATCAATAGTAAATGAAAGGACACTCTTAGTGTGTCCCTCTAAACTTTGATATTCAAATTTCCCATTACTAAGTTCTTTTTTCTTCGCTATTATCATTAATAAAACACCACCTTATTAATTCCATCTTCATATATAGGTATGTCACTTTTAATTTCTACTTTACAATTCATATACTCAACTTGCTTTCCTTGCTTTATTATTTCTCTTTTTGTTCTTACTCCTTTTTTTACATCAACAGAGTATTTTAACGGTGTTATATTTGAAGCTGGAAGATATATATCTTCATCAATATCCATTTTTACTCTATATTTAATTTCATCACCTATAAATACTGAATTTATTATATTATCCTCATTCTTCTTTAAGTATACTTCCTCGACATCATATATTTTTATAATTTCATCATCTAAACCTAATGCTGGTACAGATTTAGGATTTTTAAGAGCATCTAAAACTTCATTTTTTATATTTTCATCATTTATTTTTAAATAAATTGTATATGTAGCTTTATAAAGCTTATCTCTTCTTATAACGCTTCTACCTCTATTACCTTTTTTAAAATTTTTATAACCCCAAAGATCTTTAGTTTTTCCTTGTATATTATCTATAACTACAGACACATCAAATAAATCATTATATAAAGCATCATAGTACCACTTTTCAGATTTTCTTAGTATATTAGTAATCATTCCTATTATCGCCGTTTTCGGTGGTGCTAAAAATGTCTTATGATAAGTTCTAAAGAAAGGTATTCTAAAGGAATTTAGAATACCCTCTACTTTAAATTTTATAACTTGCATTATTTATCACCCTTTTTTAAGCTATCAAGAGCTTTGTTTACATTTAAAACCTCATATCCTTTTTCAGAGAATTTTTTAACTATTTCATCGTAATTATTAAATACATTCTTAGCTATTCCTATTTTCACATTGTTAATTACTTCTTTGTTATTTTCAAGTTCTTCTATTATAATATCTACATTTAAATTTTTATTTTTATCTACACTTAAAATATTTAATAAGAATGGATTACCTATCTTTTGATTTATTGCTATAACAAACTTAGGTGATATATCTTCTAAATTTCTACTTTGCTTTGCTCCTCCATTTAGATATTTTATAGAATCTATAAATATATTTATCCTCTCATTTATTTTTTCATCTTCAAGCATTTTAGTTTCTTCATATGTATATTCATTTATGTCTTTTCCTACTTTATCTAAATCAACAACAATATTACCTCTCATATAATTTAATGTATCTATTTCAACTTGAACTATATTTCCACTTTTTTTGCTTTCATCTTCTACCTTTTGTTTTCTAGTTAAATAATCATATTCTCCTTTATATGGAAGAAGAGATAGCATTGGGGCTACTTTAACAACAGACCATCTTCTCCCAGCATTAGGAAACATATATCCAAATAAATCCATATCTATAAATTTTTGAAACATTAATTTTTTATCATTAAATTTTCCTTTTTTAAATATTTTATCTTGAACATCTCCAAAATGAGGACTACCATCTTCATCTACAGAAGAAATACTTTCTCCAAGTTCTCTTAAAGTTTCTTTTAAATATCTTCTTATAGCTTGTCCTGATATATATACAAATTCATTTCCTTCATAATCACTAACCTTTTTTATAGGAGTTATGTTTCCTCCCATACCTTCTGAGCCATTTAATGAAGCTAGATTAACCTTTGATATATAATTTATGTTTAAAAATTCCATTCCCATACCTCCTATTTATTATCTTTATTTTTAGCATAATTTACAGATTGATATTTATTTACAGCATATATAGCCATATAATCTCTTATTACTTCCCAATCATCACTATTATTACTTAAATACTCTAAAACTTCACAGAGTGTACTTTTAAATTCACTTTTAACGTATACCTTTTCACTTTTTTTAAGTATTTCAAAACTTAAACCTGACAAATAACTTACAAATTGATTGTGATTTTTTATATTTCTAATTCTATAAATTAAATCTTTGCTATCTAAATCAGCACATATCTTTCCTATTCCTTCTCCCATTAATTTTCCTTTTTCATGTAAATTCATTATTCTATCACCCCTTTTTAAAAACTTTAAATATTCACTTTCAAAAGAATATAATTTTTTTCCTAATGATCCAATTTTGTATTTTAATAAATTGAAGCTCAAGTTATAGTATTCTTTTCTTAAATCTTTAAATGAGAGTAATTTATCACAAAATCTTTTCGTAGTTGTCTTTCCTTTGTCTTTTTCTTTATTGTCATTTTGAGAAAATGCAGTTAATATTTTAAATATATATTTATAAAGATTTCCATCTTCATCATATTTTTTTAATTCTTTAAATAAACTAAATAATTTATATGCTTGTGTATATTCAACTAAAGAAGGCTTGAGCTTTGCGTCTATATATGTAATAAAACTAATTTCTTTAATGCTTTCAAATAATTTTTTTCTTTTTGTATCAATATCTTCTTCATAATCCTTTATTTCTAAGGAATTTAAATAAGAAAATATATAAAGTAAACTTTTAAGTCTAAACTCTTCTTCATTTGTACTTAAATGAATATATTGATTTTCTACTCCATCACCTTTAAACATTTCAAACATATTCATATTAGTTTGAAACTCTATAATTTCTCCATCTTTTTCTGTTTTTGCATTTTGTTCAGATATATTTAAATCTTTTTTCAATCTTGTAAGAGCTTTTAAATTACTTGAATTAGGGTATATTATAAATGTATTGTCTTTATCTTTCATATTATAAAACTTTCTAGCTTTAACTCCATAAAAATATATAAGCATGTCCCATTTATCAATATATTCCTTGTCTTTTAACATATCATTAAAGTACTTATCTCCACCTTTAAATGTATGTACTTTAGAGTCAAATTTTAATATTTCTTCTTTAAAATAATATTCAGTATAGTTGTTTGTAAATTCTTCTAAGGTTATATAAATCGGAATATTGCACTTATTATCTTCTTTAAATTTATTTGATTTTTTAAATAAATCATCACACTCTTTTACATTAATTCCATTATCATCACAAAATTTAGAACATTCATTATAAAGCTGTTCTGTTGTTTTATTTAATTCTTTTGGAGTCACATATGAATATGAATATTTAACATCATTTCCACTTGCTTTATCTTTTACATCAAATTTTTTATCATAAATAAACTTTTCTTGTTCTTTATAATAATAAATCCTATTATTATCAGTTCTATAAACTATGTTTAACTCTTTAACTAAATACGCAAACATTTTTTTGAATATTTCATCTTCTTTTTCTTCATCAAATATAAGTTCTAATCTATCTTCATATATTTTTATTTCTAAATCATCTATTTCATCCTTTAAAATTTGCTTAATGTTAACAAGTCCATTGTTATAAAAAAAGTCTTTTGTCTTAAAAACTTTAGTTGTCTCTCCCAATAATATCACCCCTTAATACAGCAAAAGCCTGCTCCTAATGATGAATTTTTTTCTCCAAGGCCTGCCCCTAGTGCTATGTATGCAAGCTTTTTAGAAATTTCATCCTCGTTTATCTTAAAGTTGATTTTGTATCCCAGCATTTTTTTGCCTTTATAGCTGTAAGCTAAAGGTTTTTTGCCAATACTAAATTTTTCAATAAAATATTCTTCTAGTTCTATATCTTCTTTATAAACCTCTTTATATTTTTTAACAAGATTAACTTGAAGTCTATTTATAAATAGTTCAATATCTCCATCTTCTTTTTTCCATGGCTTGTTATCCACTGTAACAATAACAGGAGTTACTGTAGAAAATTCTTTAAAATCTTTCATTTTTAAATTTCTTTTTTCTATAGATAAAATTTCAATTTCATCGTCTTTTAGTTTTTTCATACATGTCCTAATTTTATTTATAAATTGTTTATCTAAACTTCTTAGTTTAAATATATACATCTTTTGAGCTTTATAATTTTTATCTTTTTCTATAGGAAAAAAAGAATTGAAGCAATACATTTTATACTTCCTTTTTTTATGTTCTTCTTTCAAATAATCATCTAATAACATAGATTTATTTATTTTTTTACTTATAAATTCATTAGCATCTGTATAATATACATCTTTTTTTAATAAACAAGATATAATTAATTCATAATAGATCAATATCCCACCCCTTTTTTGTCAAATCTCATAAATACTATAAAAGTGCAATTTTACTTGAAAAATTTTACAGTTAAATAGCCAAAGTCATTTCTATGCAATTTTCAGATACTCAAAAATTTTATTAATAGGTTCACCTTGTATTGCAGCATTATAAATATTAATAACTTGTGTTTTTCTTAAATTGTTTTGTATTTTTTTAAATCCAGTGTTGAAACTTAAGGCTACGCCTGAACATAATTTGGAGTAAGTGTAAGCTACTAACATTATTATTAGATATCTAGTAATACTTTTTTGGCTTCTAACTTGATATCCATTTAATCCTAAATTTCTTTTACAATCTCTAAAAAATGGTTCTATTATCCAT
>NZ_FRAE01000040.1 GCF_900142235.1 Tepidibacter formicigenes DSM 15518
ATCCTATACCGCTAACGCTTTGACTAAAATAAGATGCCTTATCTTAGTATTATCTTGTATTAGCATACCTTTCGGTATGTTATCCATGTGTATAGGGCAGGTTACCCACGCGTTACTCACCCGTCCGCCGCTAGAATCAAAGAGCAAGCTCTTATCTCCTCGCTCGACTTGCATGTGTTAGGCACGCCGCCAGCGTTCATCCTGAGCCAGGATCAAACTCTCAAAATAAACTTCGTTTATATCGCCAACGAAATCAAAGATTTCCGTTGCTCAAAATAAACTTGGCTTCATGTTTTATATCCAGAATCACATGGTGTGATTCATTATAACCTACTGTTTAATTTTCAAAGTTCATTTTATTATTTGTCCTTATCGAAGACAAGTAATAATATATCATTTTAAATTTACATTGTCAACACTTTTTTATATTTTTTTATTTATTTTTTATTATGTTTTATTTTTTTATATATTATACTTCATTAAATTCATTGATTTAAGTGTATTTTATTTAATTAACTATTATAAATACTTTTTGCTTTATCTTGCCAAAGGGAATGTATTGAATTTTCAGAAGATTTATGTTATAATTTTTTATAGCTATAAAAAATTATATTTTTAGGGGGGGAAATCTTTATAATGTCAAAAGTAAAAAGAAAAGCTAATTTAGTTGAAGCTCTTATTCCTATTTTTTGTTTAATTTTATTTTTAGGGGTTGCAGTATTTAACTTTAAAGCTTCACCACATATTCCTTTAATAGCTGGCGCAATAGTTGCTGCTCTTATGGCTAGCATTCGACTTGGATATTCATGGGGAGAACTTGAAGAAGGTGTTTTGAAAACAATCAATATGGCAATGCAAGCAATATTAATTCTTATGATAGTAGGTACCATAGTTGGAACATGGATATTAAGTGGTGTAGTTCCTACAATGATTTACTACGGACTAAAGATATTGTCTCCTGGAATATTTTTAGTTGCTACTTGTATAATATGTTCTATTGTTGCTCTTGCTACAGGTTCATCTTGGACTACAGCTGGTACTGTAGGTATTGCTCTTATAGGCGTTGGGCAAGGTCTTGGTATTCCTAATTATATAGTTGCAGGTGCAATCATATCTGGTGCTTATTTCGGAGATAAAATGTCTCCTTTGTCTGATACTACAAATCTTGCTCCTGCCATGGCAGGTACTAATTTATTTGACCACGTAAAACACATGGTATTTACAACAGGCCCATCTTTACTAATAGCTCTTATTATTTACGGATTTATAGGTATAAAATATGCAGGTAAAAACCTTGATCCTTCTTCAATAAATCAAATTCTAACTGCATTATCATCTAATTTCAATATTAATCTTTTACTATTTATACCTCCAATTTTGGTAATTGCAATGGTTGTTATGAAAGTTCCTGCTATACCTGGTCTTATTGGAGGATCTGTTGTTGGAGGATTATTTGCAGCAATATTCCAAAAATCTTCAATAGGAGACATAATAAATGCAGCTCATTATGGATTCACATCTGAAACTGGAGTAGAAGCAGTTGATAATTTATTAAGTCGTGGTGGACTTGATGGAATGATGTGGACTGTATCGCTTATATTATGTGCATTAACGCTTGGTGGCATACTTGAAAAAACAGGAATGCTTGAAGTAATAGCAGAAAGTATATTAAAGCTTGCTAGAGGAACTGGTGGTCTTGTTGTAGCTACTATATTCTCATGTATATTTGTAAACTTAGTTACAGGAGAACAATACCTATCTATAGTTATACCAGGTAGAATGTATAAAGATGCTTATAGAAAAAAAGGGCTTCATCCTAAAAATCTATCAAGAGCACTTGAAGATTCAGGTACTTTAACATCTCCACTCATTCCTTGGAATACATGTGGTGCATATATGTTTGCAACGCTTGGAGTAAATCCGCTTGCATACTTACCATTTGCATTTATGAACTTAATCAACCCTTTAGTATCTATATTCTATGGATTTACAGGTATTACAATGGAAAAACTTCCACCAGAAGAAATGTTAAAAGACGATCTTGTTATAGAATAGATTTAAGAGCCTTTTGGGCTCTTAATTTTTTTATTAAAAATCCTCTTAAAATCATATAATTCTTATGAGGAGGCATATTTATGAAAACTATAATATTATCTATAATTTTAATTGCTTCATCCATATTTCTAAAAAAACGTTTTTTTAGAAATACTAATTTCAATTTTACTTATTTACATACAAAGTATATTAATTAGTTATTCTTTTTACTTGTTGTATTAAAAATAAATAATACACATAATTTAATGTTAAAATGTGAGTTATTAAGTTTCCTTTTAAATACAATAACATTTAATCAAACAATAGGTATTATTCTTCATTCAAAATTTATGAAAGATAATAAAGTGCAAAATAAGTTTTAAAAATGAATTCATAGAAAATATTAAGTAAATTTACTCAAAATTTAGTTATAATATTAATAAGGAGGTGCACCTTATGAAAATAAAATATTTGGGTCATTCTGCTTTTTTTATCCAAACTGATGCTTTTAATATTTTGATAGATCCATATATAAAAGATAATCCTATATGTCCTATTTCTTTAAACGATCTTCCTAAAATAGACTACATATTAGTTACTCATGGTCATTCAGACCACCTAGGAGATACAATAATACTGGCTAAAAAACACAACAGTACTATAATATGTAATTTTGAAATATATCTATATTTATCTAAATACAACATAAAGTGTAATCCTATGCATATAGGAGGGAAAATAACGTCAGAATTTGGAAAGGTAAAAATGACTCCTGCTCTTCATGGATCTAGTATTTGCGAAGGTACACATGTATTATATGGAGGTAATCCATGTGGTTTTTTACTTGAAATAGAAGGAAACAAAATATATCATGCAGGGGATACAGGTCTTACTGTGGATATGAAGCTTTTAGAAGATGAAATTATAGATTTAGCTTTGCTTCCTATAGGTGGAACATTTACTATGGATATTAAAGATGCTTTAAAGTCTATAGATTTTATTAAGCCAAAAACAGTAATTCCTATGCATTATAATACCTTTGATGCTATAAAAGCAGACCCTAAAAAATTAAAAGAAAAAGTTACTTCTTGCACTATAAACATACTAAAACCAGGAGAAGAATTATTAGTATAAAATAAAAACAAATATAACTAAAGGGTACGTTACAAAAATAATAAAACTACACAAAAGTGTAGTTTTATTATTTTAATAACTCATCTATTCTATTTCTATCAAACCCTAGAACTTCTTCTCCTTCTATTACTATAACTGGTACTGACATATACCCCATCTTCATTAATTTTTTTCTAGCATCAGGATCTTCAGATACATTATGCTCTATATATTCTATATTCTTTTCTTTGAAATAGTCCTTAGCCATATTACAATATCCACATGTATTACTTGTATATATTTCTACTGGTTTATTCATATTAAAAATCCTCCTTTTAAATCTTATTATATAGATTTCCTAAAAAAATAGTTTTAAACATATTTTTTAATTTATTAAAAAATTATATATACATATAATTATTGATATAACTTATAAAGTTTTGAATTTTGGTTAAAATAATAAATAATTTAAATACAGTAACAACAACTGAATTATCTACTATTTAAAATTATTTAAATATATTATAAAATAAATTTACCTTATAAATATAATATACCCACTTTAAAGATAGATATATATTTAATTTTATAGTAAAATTTATCTATCTGCTTACATAAATATATATTTGTAAATAAAACTTCACCTTAATGTTTAATTTTATAAAAATAGGGGGATTTTCTATGAAAAAAGTTTTAATACTATCTGCCTCTACCGGTGGAGGACATAATAGAGCAGCTAAAGCAATTCAAACAGAACTTTTAAATAAAAATATTGAATGTGAAATAGTTGATAGTCTAAAGTTTGTAAGTCCAACAATGGATAAAATCATATCTAAAGGATATGAGAAATCAGCTATGTATACACCTAAAGCATATGGTACTATATATAAAATTTCAGATTTAAAAATAACTAAAAATGATATAAAAAGTAATTTAATTTTAAGCTATATGATTAAAAAACTAAAAAAACTGATTTTCCAAAAAAAACCAGATGCCATAATAGGAACTCATCCTTTCCCTTTAATGGCTGTATCCAACTTGAAAAAGAATGATATAATAGATATTCCTACAATATCTATCTTAACTGATTATACTATTCATTCTACTTGGATTCAAAATGAAATAGATTGTTATGTAGTAGGAGATGAATTTGTTAAATACCTTTTAATGGAAGAAGGCATAGATAAAAGTAAAATATATCCTTATGGAATTCCTATCGAAAAATCATTTTTAACAGATAATAAAGAAGAAATTAGAAAAGAACTTAATTTAGATAATAAATTTACTATATTATTAATGGGTGGAAGTTTCGGAGCAGGTAATATAAGAGAAGCTTTTTTAGACCTTTTAGAAATAGATAAGGATTTTCAAATTATAGTTGTCACAGGAAGAAATATTTCTTTAAAAGAAAAAATAGAAAAAACATTAAATAACTATAAAACAAATAAAAAAGTTGCTGTTCTTCCTTTTACAAATAAAATGAATGATATCCTATCCATTTGTGATATTCTTATTACAAAACCAGGTGGGCTTACAACTACAGAGGCATTGTTAAAAGAAGTTCCAATGATAATACCTTATTATATACCAGGCCAAGAAGAAGAGAATCTAGACTTTCTTTTAAATAGCGGGGTTGCTTTAAAGACAAGTGAAAAATGTGATTTAAAAATTTTAGTTAGACTTTTAATAGAAAATCCTACTCGATTAAATGCCTTAAAAAGTAACATTAAAATTATAAAAAAATTAAACTCTGCTGAAAATATATCAAACTTAGTTGAATTAAAATTAAATGAAATAAAATCTTTATGTTAAAAAAGCCGATTAAAATAACGGCTTTTTATTTATTTAAAGTTTTTAATATTCATAATCTGGCTCATAAAAATCTTCTTCATAATCATATTGAAAGTTTTTATAATTGTTTTTAAATGCAGAGTTTTTTGTTTTATTATATTTCATCTTATTAGTTTTTACCTTTTTTTTAATTAAAATATCTAAATATTCTTTATAATCATAATTGTTGTTTTCTTTCCCTTTAGTTTTTATTTTTTTACTCATTTTTTCTTTCATAGCTTTGTGTTCTTCAAAATCCATAAAGACTTTCATGTCTACACCTCTACTCTAAATTTTTAAACGAATAATACAAAAAACCAAGGCTGAAGCCTTGGTTTTTATAGTTCTCTTCTTCCTTCTAGTGCTTTTGATATAGTCACTTCATCTGCATATTCTAAATCTCCCCCAACCGGAAGGCCATGGGCTATTCTTGTTACTTTTATGCCTAATGGCTTTATAAGCCTAGCTAAATACATAGCAGTAGCTTCTCCTTCAATAGTTGGGTTTGTAGCTAATATTATTTCTTTTACAGATTCATTGTTTAATCTTTCAATTAATTCTTTTATTTTTATCATATCAGGCCCTACTCCATCCATAGGAGATATAACTCCATGAAGAACATGATACTTTCCTCTAAATTCTTTAGTTCTCTCCATAGCAGCTACATCTCTTGGATCTTCAACTACACATATAACTTCTTCATTCCTATTATCATTAGAACAAATGCTACAAGGATTTTTATCTGTTATATTGCAGCATACTGAGCAATACCTTATCTGTTGCTTTGCCTCAAGTATTGCATTAGAAAGGCCTTTAACCTCTGATATATTCATATTAATCACATGAAAAGCAAGTCTTTGAGCTGTTTTCCTTCCTATTCCAGGAAGCTTTGAAAACTCCTCTATAAGCCTTGATATTGGTCCAGAATAAGTTTGCATATACTCACCTACTAAAATAGTCCCGGTATATTAAGTCCACCTGTTAATTTAGACATTTGAGAATTTACCATTTCATCTGCACTTCTTAATGCTTCATTTACAGCTGATAATATTAAATCTTGAAGCATTTCTATATCATCAGGATCTACAACTTCTTCTTTTATCATTATATCTAATATTTCTTTTTTTCCATTAGCTTTAACAATAACTGCTCCTCCACCAACAGAAGCCTCTACTTCTTTTTCTTCAAGCTCTGATTGCATTTTTTCCATTTGCTTTTGCATCTTTTGAACTTGTTTTAACATATTATTCATGTTACCAGGCATTCCTCCTGGAAATCCCTTTCTAGCCATAATTTAACCTCCTTTTAAAATCACTTTAAACTATATTATATCATATAATAATATATACTAAATCTCCTTAATAGAATTTTTTACTTCTATTATATCTTTAGCAAACATATCTTCTAGAATTTTTATTCCTTTATCTTCTTTTTCTTCTTTAAAATCTATTAATTCAGATTTTAATGATATTTTTACTTTTAAATTTTGATTAGTTACTTCATTTATGACCTTTTCTATATAATTTTTATTTTCATCTCTACTTAATCTATCTTTAATGAATTTAAACTCATCATTAAATATCAAGCCAAGTATATTTCCTTGTATGTTAAAATTTTTTACTTCTCTTAACATTGCCTGAACTGACATATTTTTATCCTTTTTCATATAAGATAAAATTTCAGGCCATAATTTTTCTATTTCTTCAACATTTGGGTCTTTAATATCTCTTACTATATTTTTTTTATTTATTTTTGCTTCTTCATTTTTTGAATCTGATACAGTAGTTGTTTTTACTATATTAACTCCATTATTAATTATACTTTCTATTTTATTTATTCTTTTTAAAATAGACTCACTACTTCCATCTAAAATTGGTTGAGATAATTTTATAATAGTTATTTCAGCTAAAATTCTAGGATTCGATGAATACTTTATATTACTTTGAGTATCCGATAATATATTTATTATCCTTATTATATTATTTAACTCTATTTTATTAGATTGCTTTCTTAAAATATCTATAGTTTCAATAGGAAGATTTATTATTTCATTTAATTCACTAGAAACTTTACATATCATTAAATTTCTAAAGTGATCTACCAAATCATCTAAAAAATGTTTTATATCTTTTCCCCAAATGACCAATTCATTTAAAAGTTCAAGTCCACTTTTAGTATCTTCATTTATAATATAATCACTCATTTTAAATAAAAAGTCTATATTTACAGTACCAAGTAGACTTACAACATCTTCATACTCAACCTTGCTTTCACTATAAGAGATACACTGATCAAGTATACTTAAAGCATCTCTTAGAGCTCCTCCTGAGTTTCTAGCTATTAAATTAAGAGCTTTTTCATCTACCTCTATATTGATATCACTACATATATTTTTCATTCTTGTAATAATATCATCTACTTGTACTCTTTTAAAGTCAAATTTTTGACATCTAGATAAAATAGTTGCAGGTATTTTATGAGGTTCTGTTGTCGCTAATATAAATATTATATAAGAAGGAGGTTCTTCAAGGGTTTTTAAAAGAGCGTTAAATGCTCCTTGAGATAGCATATGTACCTCATCTATTATATATACTTTATATCTTCCCTTTGTAGGAGGATATTTAACATTTTCTCTTAGCTCTCTTATATCATCTACTCCATTGTTAGATGCTGCATCTATTTCTATTACATCCATAATATTGTCAGTAAGAATACCTTTACAAACTTCACATTCATTACAAGGCTCTTTATCTTTTGGATTTAAACAATTAACAGCTCTTGCAAATATTTTAGCAGTAGATGTTTTTCCAGTTCCCCTTGTTCCTGAAAATAAGTATGCATGAGCTATATTATTATTTTCTATTTGGTTTTTTAATGTTTTGGTTACATGTTCTTGTCCTATAACGTCTTTAAAATTTAACGGCCTATAAACTCTGTATAATGCCTTATGCATAAAATCACCTCTGAAAAATCAAAACTATGTCTTATTATATTATATAATAAAAGATTTTTTAAGGTTGATTTTTTAAAATTTGCTATCGACTAAAAAAAAGACTTCTATGGGGGAAAGAAGTCTTTTAAATAGGGGAGAAATTAAAAATATAATTTTTATTTTCATATATAATTATTTCCACTTATTTTGATTTTATACCCAAAATTAAAAAATCCCTTTAAAAAGGGATTTGTTTTTTTATATTAAATGCTGTGCACCATCCTTTGTTCTAATCTCATAGACGTTACCTAAACAGTTAGCTCAATTTAGGCACCCCTGCGGCACATGAAAGTAATCACTTACCGTTGCTTCCTTCCGGACCTGGCGGGGTTCGTGAGCTTTCATTGCGCAGGACCCAAATATCATCACCACTTATCTAGGGCAGCTCTACAAGAGTTAGACCTCTAGATGGACTTAAACCCTGCTATAGCGGATTGCAGGTTACAAGGCACCGCTACCTCCCCGTCTAGCACAGCAAACTTATAAACTTTATTAATTTTTGTTGGCGGAGAGAGCGGGATTCGAACCCGCGATACGGTTTCCCGTATACACGCTTTCCAGGCGTGCTCCTTAAACCAACTCGGACATCTCTCCTTATCGCTTTCTTAACTTTTTAAAAAATCTTTTTAATATTCTTGAAGATTTATCTTCTAATACTCCAAAAGTTATATCTATATTATTATTATTTAAATATTCTTTTTTAAGCTCTAATTTATATTTACAATCTAAAGACTTTGTATCTCTTGCTCCTATTACTAATTTCTCTACTCTAGACTGTATTATTGCTCCTAAGCACATAATACAAGGCTCCATAGTTACATATAAACTACATCCTACTAGTCTCCAACCACCTAATACACTTGAAGCTTCTCTTATTGCAAGTATTTCCGCATGAGCTGTGGCATCTTTAAGAATTTCTCTAAGGTTGTGAGCCCTAGCTATTATTTTATTATCTTTTACTATAACAGCTCCTACTGGAATTTCTTCTTTTAAATATGCTTTATACGCTTCCTTAAGAGCTTCTTTCATATAAAAAGATTGATTCATTTTCCCTCCTAGCAACATGGTGCACCTGAGAGGATTTGAACCTCCGACCAACGGTTTAGGAAACCGCTGCTCTATCCAGCTGAGCTACAGGTGCTCAAACTTGACAATTTCTATAATATCATATTTATCAATATAATTCAACTTATTTGTTTAGTAAATTTAAGTATATATTGTAAATTATATACATTTGATAACCACCCCTAATTATTTAGGGGCAGTTATTTTTATTTATTTTACAGTTATCTTTTCTACTCCACCCATGTATCCTCTTAGAACTTCTGGAACTATAACTGATCCATCAGCTTGTTGATAATTTTCAAGTATTGCTGCAACTGTTCTACCTATAGCAACTCCAGATCCATTTAGTGTATGAACGTATTCTGCTTTAGCTTTCTTATCTCTTTTAAATCTTATTCCTGCTCTTCTTGCTTGGAAATCTTCAAAATTTGAACAAGAAGATATTTCTACATATCTATTATAACTTGGCATCCAAACTTCTATATCATATTTAAATGCTGCTGTAAACCCTAAATCTCCTGTACATATTTTAACTACTCTATAAGGAAGTCCTAACATTTGAAGAACTTTTTCTGCATTATTTGTAAGTTTTTCAAGTGTTTCATAAGAATCTTCTGGTTTTGTAAAATGAACTAATTCTACTTTGTTAAATTGATGCTGTCTTATAAGCCCTCTTGTATCTCTTCCAGCTGATCCTGCTTCTGATCTAAAGCATGGTGTATAAGCACAATATTTTATAGGAAGATTATCTCCATCTATTATTTCATTTCTATGGATATTTGTAACTGGAACCTCTGCTGTTGGAATTAAAAAATATTCTTTTCCTTCAAGCTTAAACATATCTTCTTCAAATTTTGGAAGTTGTCCAGTTCCAGTAAAGCTATCTCTATTTGCTATGAATGGTGGTAAAACTTCTGTATATCCATGTTCACTTGTATGAGTATCTAAAAAAAAGTTTATTATTGCTCTTTCAAGTCTAGCTCCTAAATCTCTATATAAAGTAAATCTTGAACCTGTTATTTTCCCTGCAGTTTCAAAATTTAATATATTTAAATCAGTTCCAATGTCCCAATGAGCTTTTGGTTCAAAGTCAAATTTTGTTGGTTCTCCCCATCTTCTTATTTCTACGTTGTCATCATCTGTAGTTCCTTGTGGAACATTAGGGTTAGGTACATTTGGTATTCTCATTAAATTATATTCAATTTCTTCTTCTACTTCTTTAACTTTCTCATCAAGTTCTTTTATTTTATCAGAAAGTTCTTTTAATTTAGCCATTATTTCAGTAGTATCTTTTCCTTCTTTTTTAAGTCTAGGTATTTCTTTAGATGCTACATTTTGCTCATTTTTCATTTGCTCAACTTCTTGAAGAAGCTCTCTTCTCTTATCATCAAGCTTTACTACTAAATCTAAATCAAAATCTTTTTCTCCACGTCTTGCCATGGCTTTTTTAATTTCATCTAAATCTTTTCTTATTCTTTTTATATCTAACATTACTAAACCTCCTTAAAATTTATGTATAAAAACAAAAAACTTTCGCCCCTATAAAGGGACGAAAGTTTTATTCTTCCGCGTTGCCACCCTGATTGGTTAATATTAACCCTCTCAAAGTCTTTAACGGCGACCACCGATCAAACCTACTTAGTTTCAGCTTGACAGCTCCAGAATGGATTCAAAAACAATTGACATGAGTTCTCACCAACCACTCACTCTCTGAAGACAATAAATTTTTTACTATTTTCCTTCACAGCTTTTTAATACTTATTATGAACTATTTGCTCTATATTATACTTATTTTTAGAAATTATTTCAAGCACAAAATTTATTTTTAATAATTTTCACAGTGCATTTCAAAGTAGTCTTGTTCTACCTTACAAGTTGGACATAGCTTTGGAGCCGATTCTCCTTCATGTATATATCCACAAACTCTACATTTCCACTCAACCTTACTATCCTTTTTAAATACTTTATTTTCTTCAACATTTTTAGCAAGCTTTAAGTATCTATCTTCATGTTTAGCTTCAACTTTTGCTATCATCTTAAAAGATACTGAAACATCTTTAAATCCTTCTTCTTCAGCTATTTTAGCAAATTCCGGATATAATTTATCCCATTCTTCATTTTCTCCCATGGCAGCAGCTTTTAAGTTATCTAAAGTACTTCCTATTGCAACCGGATATGTAGCACTAATATCTACTGGACAAGGGAATTCTTCTCCTTCTAGTCCTTCTCTTAAATGATTAAAGAATATTTCAGCGTGAATTTTTTCATTATCTGCTGTTTCTAAGAATAACTCTGCTATTTGATCATATCCTTCTTCCATTGCTTTTTCAGCATAAAAAGTATATCTATTTCTTGCTTGAGACTCCCCTGCAAAAGCCTTCATTAAGTTTTCTAAAGTTTTTGTTCCTTTTAAACTCATAATAAAATCCTCCCAATTAATAAAAATTTTATTCAAAACACATATTTATTTTATTCCCCTACAAACTATATTATAAACATATTATCCTATAATTTTAAATATAAACTTAAAAATTTATTTTTCTTTATCTTCTTTTACCTGCTTATGGTACACAACTCTTTGAGGATACGGTATTTCTATACCATTTTTATCAAATTCATATTTTATTTTTTCCATTAGCTTATAGTATACTTCCCAGTAATCTTCTGTTTTTACCCATGGCCTTGCAGCTATATTAACACAACTATCAGCAAGTTCATGAACTCCTATTATAGGTTGTGGGTCTTTTAATACTTTTTCTTCTTCATTAAATACTTTTTCTATAATATTTTTTGCAGTTTTTATATCACTATCATAAGATATTCCAAATATAAAATCTATTCTTCTTTTATCTTGAAATGTAAAATTTATTATATTCTCCGCTGTAAGTTTAGAATTAGGAACTATTATTGTTTTATTGTCAGGAGTTTTTAGTATTGTATTAAATATCTGAATTTCAACTACTGTCCCTTCAGTACCTGCTCCTTGTATATAATCATTTGTTCTAAAAGGGTTAAATATTAATATCAAAATACCTGATGCAAAATTTGAAAGAGAATCTTGAAAAGCAAGTCCTATAGCAAACCCTGATGCACCAAGAACTGCTATAAAAGATGTAGTGGACATGCCCAGCTTATTTAAAGCAGATACCCCTACAAACACAAGGCAAAGTACATAAACAATTTGAGATATAAATGAAACTAAAGACACATCTATATTTGATTTTTTAAGAAATTTTATTGTTACTTTTTTTATCTTTTTAGAAGCATATATCCCTATAATAATTATTAAAATAAAACCTAAAATATTAAATCCATAATTTGCAACATATCTTGTAATATCAACTTGAATGTCTTCTAGAATCTTTAATGTCTTCATAAATCATTCTCCTTTAATATATTTTAGAAAAAAATTCGCTTCATGCTATCGCATGGCTCATGTCGCCAACGAGTCCTAACGGACTCCGTTGCTCAAAATAGTTGATGATGTAGTACTTTTAGCAATGTTATCCATAATTCAAAAGGATTATAATTTCTTATTCGTTATAAAAAGCCCTATTATTGTAAAAACAATATAGGACTTTTTTATAACTACATAACAGGTTCTTTAAGTTTTTCTAGAACATCACCTAATTCATTTATATATTGTCCATATTTAGAAAAATCTCCATTTTTTATAGATTCTTGAGCTTTTTTATAAATATCATTTGCTTTTTTAATTAATTCGTCTTTACTTAAATCTATTGTATCCTCATCAGTTATATCTGGTAAAGTAACATCCTGAGTTCCTTTAAACATAGCATTTAATGCATCTTCTAAAGTATCTTTCATAACTACTTTATCTTTGTATGCCACAAATATTTTTTCCACAGCAGGTATACTATTTTTAGAATCTGATTTTATATAAAGAGGCTCAACATATAAAATTGAGTTTTCAATTGGTATAGTTAAAAGGTTTCCTCTTATAACCTTAGAGCCTCCTGTGTTCCACTGTGTTAAGTCTTTAGATATTTCAGGATCCTTATCAATTTTTGCTTCTATCTGCTCAGGTCCTAATATATTTTTTTCTTTAGGGAACTTATAAACTATAAGTTCTCCATAATTATCTTTATCATTTCTTGCAACAAATAAAGCTGTCATATTTTGCTTTCCTCTTGGAGTATAAGGTATTGTTAATAAAAATTCTACTTCATCTTCCTTTGGAAGTTTAAATGTAATATAGCTTGATTCTATATCTTCTGATTCTTTTTCACCTTTTCTAGCTTCTTTTGCAACATCCCATTTATCTTCTTTATTATAAAATACTCCAGTATCCTTCATATGATAAGTTTCGTATACCTTAGCCTGTATATCAAATAATGTTTGAGGATATCTTATATGTTCTTTTAATTCATTTGGCATTTTATCTATTGATTTAAATAGATTTGGAAAAATCTTCGAATATGTGCTTATTATAGGATCACTTTTATCTACTAAATAAAAGTCAGTATCTCCATCATAAGCATCTATAACTACTTTAAAAGAATTTCTTATATAGTTTATTCCACTATCTGAATAAGGCTGAGAATATGGATATTTAGAAGTATATGTATATCCATCTATTATCCAATAAAGCTTTCCATTTGCTAAGACTATATAAGGATCTTGATCAAAAGATAAAAACGGTGCTATTTTGTTAACTCTATCTTTTATGTTTCTATTTAATATTATTTTACTATCTGAATTTATACTTCCTGCTACTAAAAACTTTAAGCTCTTTTGATCTATTGCATATAAAAGTCTGTTAAATGGATTTAGCTTTATTCCTGCTTTTCCTTCATACTCTGTAAAAGCATTTGTTTCTCCCTTTGGATAGTCAAATTCCTTTTCTGATGTATTGGTAACTATATAATCATTTGTAAGTTCTCCAAAATATATTTCAGGTCTTGTAACTTTTAAACTAGCAATACTTGATACTGGTGGTATATTTTTTATTATCATGTTAGGTTCTCCACCAGGAGTTATTTCATTGACAGGAGACATAGTTATACCATATCCATGTGTATATTTTATATGCTGGTTAAGCCATGTTTTTGCTTGATTTTCAAGTTTTTCTTTATTTATTTCCCTTGGAGATAAGAACATTTGAGTTAGTTTTCCATCTATCATATATCTGTCTATATCAACATCATTAAAGGTATAATATGTCCTTATACTTTGAAGTTGATTATAAGTTTCTTTAGTTGGTCTATAATCGTTTATACTTATATTTTTTAAAGTTTGCTCATTTTTTAATATATCATTCATTGTTATATTTTGTTCTGCTAAAAAATTTTCTTCTTTTACTTTATCTAAGTTATAAGCTTTTTTAGTATATTCTATATTATATTCTAAAAATTTTTTCTCCTTAGCAATCTCATTAGGAGATACTATAAAGTTTTGAACTCCACTTTCAACTAAAGAAGATCCTATACTTAGAATTATTAAAAGAATTGGTCCAATTAAAGCTGTTCTTAGCTTTTTTCTTTTATAAGCGATTATTACAAATATAGCTGAAGCTATTCCTATTATTGCTTGAAGTCTATATACCAATAAACTTACTTTTACATCTGTATAACTTGCTCCATAGGCAACTCCTCTTGGAGAATATAAAAGATTAAAGGATGCTAGATAGCTTTTAATGGCTATTACTAGAAAAAACATAACTCCTATAATAGCTATTTGATTTAAAGCTAAATTTACTACATTTTCAATTGTATATTTAAAGTTAGAAAAATCATTTATATTTCTTACATTGTCAAAACCTTCAAATTTATTAAATTTTTTAAATGATGCTAATATAAGATAATATATAATTGTTACTATAAATAAAAACATTAAAAGCCCTATTAATATATTTAGTATTTGATTTATTAAAGGTAATTTAAATACATAATATGATATGTCTTTATTAAATATAGGATCTTTTATATTAAAAGATGTAGATCTTTTGAATTGAAGTATTTCCATCCAAAGACTAGATGCTATTCTTGTACTAAAAAGTAAAGATATAAACATCGATCCTACAATTGTTATTGCATTTATAGGTTTTTCTTCACTTTTGTTAGATATAATACTCATATGGGAGTAATAACTCTTTTTTATACTAATTAAATATAAATATACAACAAAACTTAGTATAAAAAATAAAGGAATTCCTATGTAAAGCTTTGAAAATATTTGTTTTATAAATGTATCTGTGTACCCAACTTCTTTAAACCAGCTATAATCTGCTAAGAAAGTTACTATTTGAGAAAAAAATCCAATAGCAGTAACTATGATTAGTATAAGAAGTGCTGTAAATATTTGTTTTGATCTAGTCACACTTATCCCCCTCTCATTTTTAGAAAATAATCCATATAATAAGTTTTATTATTAGTATATCAAAAAATATATTTAATATATACGTAAATTATTTATATTTAAACAA
This sequence comes from Tepidibacter formicigenes DSM 15518, assembly GCF_900142235.1. Lineage (GTDB taxonomy): Bacteria > Bacillota > Clostridia > Peptostreptococcales > Peptostreptococcaceae > Tepidibacter > Tepidibacter formicigenes. The sequence continues at coordinate 15,480 of NZ_FRAE01000040.1, forward strand.
TATTTTATAGAAAAAGTCGATAGCTATAAAACTATCGACTTAACTATTAAGCTTCATATCTCCATATTTTATATATCCTTTTTTTCTCATAAATTCAGATATTATTATAGTAAGAACTGCTGGAAGAATAAAATGAAGAATTACTATATTGTTTATGGAGTTTTTTCCCATTACCGCTATAGTTGAAATTTGCCCAACAAGTCCACTAGTTCCCATTCCAGCTCCTATGCTATTTGTTTCCATTTTAAATATGGTAGTAGATAAGGGCCCTAAAATCCCACTTGCAAGTATAGGTGGTATCCAAATAAGTGGGTTTTTGATAATATTTGGAACTTGAAGCATTGAAGTTCCAAGTCCTTGTGCTATAAATCCTCCAAATCCATTTTCCCTATAAGAAGAAACTGCAAATCCTATCATTTGAGTACAGCATCCAACAAGTGCTGCTCCTGCTGCAATACCATTAAGCCCCAAAGCAATAGAAAGTGCTGCTGAACTTATAGGAAGAGTTAATATCATTCCCATTGTAATAGATAATATTATTCCCATAGGTATAGGCTTAAGCTCTGTAGCTTTATTTATAAAAGTTCCTAATCCCGTCATTATTGATGATACTACAGGTGCTATAAATATTCCTACAAATCCCCCAATAATTATAACAACTGCAGGAATTAATACTATATCTACCTTTGTTTTACCTGAAATTAATTTTCCTATTTCTGCTCCTATTAATGATGCAACAAATGCGCCTACTGGATCTCCTATTTTAAGTACTGCTCCAGCCTCTGTTAAATTAACAGTTTGGGCACCTATCCCTCCAGTTATTAAAGATGCAAATATTACAAGAGGAGGAGCTCCTAATGAATATGATACTCCTGCTCCTATTGCAGGTCCCATTAAAAACTGAGCAATTTTTCCGAATGTTGATATATGATTTAAATTAGATAAATCACCAATTTGCTTTAATATAAGCCCTATTATTAGTGATGAAAAAAGACCAAGAGCCATTCCATTTAAAGTTTTTGTTAAATAATCTCTCACAATATACCTCCATTATATTATTTTCATAGATATATCCAAAGATCTAAATGAATGAGTTAATGCTCCCATAGATATAACATTAACTCCAGTTTTAGCTACATCAACTATATTTTCTTCATCTATGTTTCCTGATGCTTCTAATGTGCTTTTTCCATTATTTATTTTTACTGCTTGTTTCATTTCTTCTATACTCATATTATCAAGTAGTATAATGTCTACATTTAAATCTAAAGCCTCTTTTAATTCATCTAAATTTTTAACTTCTAATTCTACTTTTACAGTATGACCTATTTTTTCTCTTATCTTATTTACAGCTTCTTTTATACTTCCTAAAACTTTTATATGATTATCTTTTATCATTACAGATTCAGATAGATTGTATCTGTGATTATATCCTCCCCCTATTTTTACAGCGTATTTTTCTAACACTCTTAAATTAGGAGTAGTTTTTCTTGTGTCTACTATTTTTATATTATATTCTTTCACTAAATTAACTATTTTATTAGTTTTAGTTGCTATTCCTGAAAGTCTTTGTATTATATTAAGAGATGTTCTTTCTCCCTTTAATAAATTTTTAGTATTTCCCTCAACTGTTGCTATTATATCTCCTTTTTTTACAAATTCACCATCTTTTCGTAACACGTGAAACTCTATTTTTTCATCTAATATAAAAAATACTCTTTTTGCTATTTCTATTCCACAGATGATGCCATCTTCTTTAGCTAAAAAATTTCCTTTTGAAATATGACTATCTTCTATTAGATTATCTGTTGTAATATCAATATAATTTATGTCTTCCATCAATGCATTTTTTATAATATTATCTATTATTATATTATTTATCATTTTTTAAACTCTCCTCTAATATTAATTTTGATATTATTGCCATATTTCTAGTTTCATAGTAGTTTACATTTTTTATATAATTATTATTTTTTAATTCTTTTATTATATAATTTATTTTTTTTATTCCTTCTTTTGCTTTATTCTTATTTAGATTCACAAAATAAGAACTTTGCATTATATTTTGTATATCTTTTTTATAGTTATTATCTAGCTCTATATTTCCATCTATATTTCTATATTTAGTTTCACAATTAATTTTTAATTCTATTTTATCTTTTTTATTTATGTCTTCTGCTGCTCTTCTTGAAAATACTAACCCTTCTAATAATGAGTTACTTGCAAGTCTATTATTCCCATGAACTCCCGTATGTGAGCATTCTCCTACTGCATATAATTTATCTATACTACTTTGACTATTTTTATCTACATCTATTCCTCCCATTAAATAATGATGAGAAGGATATACAGGTATTTTTTCTTTTGTAATATCTATTCCATACTTTAAGCAATTTTCATATATATTTGGAAATCTATTTTTTATAAATCCATCATCTTTATAAGATATGTCTAAATATATATTTTCAGATTTAGTCTCATTAATTTCTTTAATAATAGATTTTGATACTACATCTCTAGGAGAAAGTTCTTCTCTTTTATCGTATTTACTCATAAATCTTTCAAATTTATTATTTAATAAGAATGCACCTTCTCCTCTTACCGCTTCTGATATTAAAAATCTTTCATTATTTCCTATATTTAAAGCAGTTGGGTGAAATTGAATTAAGTTAAGCCCTTTTATATTAGCTCCTAGAATATGAGCCATGGCAATTCCATCCCCAGTTGATATAGATGAATTTGTTGTATATTTATATATTTTACCTATTCCACCAGTGGCAAGGACTAAATAGTTACATCTATAAATATAATTTTTATTATCTTTTAATATAGTTAATTTAAATAATTCATCTTTTTTTATATTAGCTAAAAATGCATTTTCTAATATTTCTATATTTTTTTTATTTTTTATATTTTTAATAAGTTTATCTATTATTTCCCTTCCTGTTTTATCTTTATGATGAACTATTCTTCTTTTACTATGAGCACCTTCTAGTGTTTTTAAAAGGTTACCTTCATTATCTTTATCAAAATCTACTCCTATATTTAGTAGTTTTTCTATATCTTTTGGCCCTTCTTTAACCATTATTTCTAGATGCTTTTTATTATTTTTATAATTTCCTGCGATTAATGTATCCTCAAAATGATATTTAAATCTATCATTTTCATCAAGTACAGAAGCTATTCCTCCTTGTGCTAATGAAGTATTATTTAAATCTAATTTATCTTTAGATAATAATAAAACTTTAAATTTTTCATCCAAATTAATACAAGTGTATAATCCTGCTATTCCAGAGCCAACAACAACAACATCATAAAACATTTTATCACCTTGCAAGTCTTATCATCTCTTCTATGCTATTTAACGCTTTAAGTCTTAAATTTTCTTCTATTTCTATATCTAATCCACCTTTTCCAGTTGCAGCATTATATACATCTTGTAGAGTTGTTTTTTTCATGTTTATACATATTAAACTTGGGGATAATAAATCAAATTTCTTGTCAGGGTTTAATTTTCTAAGAACATGTAAAACTCCTGTTTCTGTTCCAATTATTATTTTCTTTTTATCAAGTTTTCCTGCATATTCTATTATTTCAGATGTAGATCCAACAAAATCAGCAAGATTTACTACTTCTTCTCTACACTCTGGATGAACAAGTATCGGCACTTCTGGATATTTATTTTTAATATTTATTATTTCTTCTTTTTTTACTTTATCATGAACATTACAGTATCCGTTCCAAGATATTATATTCTTATCCTTTATTTTTTTAGATATATAGCTTCCTAAATTCATATCCGGAACAAATAATATATTTTTTTCCTCTAATGAATTTATTATTTTAATAGCAGTAGATGATGTTACGCAAACATCTGCATATGCCTTAACATCCGTAGTAGTATTTACATAAGCTACTACTTTAAAATCTGGATGATGCTTTTTAAATTCTATTATGTCCTGTGAAGTTATCATATGAGCCATGGGACATAGAGCTTCTTCTACTGGCAGTATTACTTTCTTTTGAGGAGATAGTATTTTTGTAGTTTCTGCCATAAATTTAACTCCACAAAAAATAACAGTTTCACAATCAATTTCTTTAGAAAGCTTGCTTAAATAAAAAGAATCTCCTATATAATCTGCAACCTGTTGAACTTCATGATTTTGATAATTATGAGCAAATATTTTAATATTTTTTTCCTTTTTTAATTTTGATATTTCTTCTAGCATAAATTTTTCATCCATTTTTCTTCCTCCTCATGAGTATATAAAATTAAATGTATATTCTTCTGTCTTGTCACCTGTTATAAAAAATATATCACCTTATTCACATTTTAGCAAGTATCCTTTTTCTTTTAGTTTTTTTACTATTTCTTCATAAATCTCTTTATTTTTTACTTCTATAGTGTGAAAATGTACTCCATTTGTTAAGCTGGATATTCCTTGAGAGTTTGTACTTTCTAATTCATATATAAATTCATCTAATTCTTTTCTTGAAGATATATTTATAATACCTCTTATTTCTCCATAAACAGGATGTTCTATAATTACATCTAATACTTTTCCTCCCATATCTACAATTATAGATAGTTCTTCTTTAATTTCTTCTATATTAGAATGATGCTTCGATGTTATAACTTTTACTATATTTTTATTTTCAAATTTAGGAAGTAAATATCCCTGAGGAGTTGCTATAATATTAAGACCCTTTGCTCTAAGTATTGCTATGTCTTGAACTATAACCTGTCTACTAACATTAAATTTATCTGCAAGGTCAGCTCCTTTTATAGGATTACTGTTTTTACTTAATATTTTTTCTATTTCTTTTCTTCTATTTAGAGTATCCATAAAAAACACCTCCATATTAAATTATACAAAAAACTGCCTATAAATACAGACAGTTTTTTTATTTATTTTCTAGATAGTATTTCTAAGCTACAAACTCCTTTTAGCTTTTTTACTTCTTGTATAAGTTCATCTATAGATACCTTCATATCCTTTGTATCTATTGTCAAAGTCAAACTTGCCACCTCATCTATTGGTATATTCTGATTTATTGTTATAATATTTCCACCTAAGTCTGCTACTTTATTTAGAACTCCTGATAAAACACCTTTGGTATGATCTAAAAAGAATGAAAGTGTTACTATATGGCCTAATTGATCATTTGTGCTTAAAAAAACGTAATCTTTATATTTATAAAAAGCTCCTCTACTTATTCCTATAACTTTTACAGCTTCTGTTACTTGGCTTACTTTTCCAGAGCTTAATATTTTTTTTACCTCAACAACTTTTTTATATATCTCCGGTACAACTTCTTCATCTATTAAATAAAATACTTTTTTTGTCAATTTACTTCCTCCTTGACTTTATCTTATGTACATATGTGTTCTTTATTTGGTATTACAAGATAATATCATAATTTAATACTTTATTCAATATACTAATTTTTACTTTTCATAAAAAAAAAGATTACGTGGCTACGTCCTACTCTCCCAGGAGGCTTCCCTCCAAGTACCATCGGCGCTAAGGAGCTTAACTTCTGTGTTCGGAATGGGAACAGGTGTATCCTCCTTGCTATTGTAACCACATAATCTTTATATATTTATTAATACTTTCAAAACTGCACAGATTAAATCAGGTCAAGTCCTCGACCTATTAGTATCCATAAGCTGAACTCATTACTGAGCTTACACCTTGGACCTATCAACCAGGTAGTCTTCCTGGGGTCTTACCCTTACGGTGGGAAATCTTATCTTGAGGTTGGCTTCGCGCTTAGATGCTTTCAGCGC
>NZ_FRAE01000005.1 GCF_900142235.1 Tepidibacter formicigenes DSM 15518
AAAGTTAGAAATACTGTTTCTTTAAAAGCTGATGTTTTACTGGCTTGTATTTCTCAGTTAGTTGCGTTTGTTTTAATGTTTAAGACTAACAATATCCACAATCCTCTTGCTATTAAATCTTTAATTGCTTAAGTTTTTTTAAACTCTATATCCTTTTTAAAAAGGTTTTACTGAACCTTTATTTAACTGCGTCTTTTTTTGAATATTACTGTTAATAACTCTTTCTATTTAGTAATTTCAACTCAATTTTTCTGTGGATAACCTTTCACTCTATTTTGCAACTACCTATTTCTTATATTTTATGTATTTTATATAGAATATATTAATTATTTTATATATATATTCTATATTTTACTTTAAATTATTTTATCAATTTTCTTAATTTTCTGCAAATGTTTTTTTAATAAAGATGACATGCAACACAATGTCCCGGAGCTACTTCTTTTAACTGAGGTTCAATCTGAGCACATTTATCCATTGCATATCTACATCTAGTTCTAAATCTACACCCTGATGGAGGATTTAACGGACTTGGTACATCTCCTTCTAGTATTACCCTTTTACTATCTCTAGCAGCCTTTGGATCTGGAAGAGGTATAGCAGATAAAAGTGCCTGTGTATAAGGGTGTGATGGTTTCTCATAAAGTTCGTCACTTTCTGCAATTTCAACTAATTTTCCTAAATACATAACTCCTACTCTATTAGAAATATGTCTAACCATAGAAAGGTCATGTGCTATAAATAAATAAGTAAGTCCAAGTTCATTTTGAAGATCTTCAAGCATATTTACAACTTGAGCTTGTATAGAAACATCTAGTGCTGATATTGGTTCATCTGCTATTATAAATTCTGGTTCAACTGCTAAAGCTCTTGCTATTCCTATACGCTGTCTTTGTCCTCCTGAAAACTCATGAGGATATCTAGTTGCATGGTCAGGATTAAGACCAACTATATTTAAAAGCTCATGTACTCTTTCAAGTCTTTCTTTTCCACTTGCAATACCATGTATATCAAGAGGTTCTCCTATTATATCACCAACTGTCATACGAGAGTTTAAAGATGCATATGGATCTTGAAATATCATCTGTATTTTTTTTCTATAAGGTTTTAATTCTTTTTGATTTAAATTCGCTATATCTTTCCCATTAAATAATATTTCTCCACCTGTTGGATCATAAAGTCTTATAAGAGTTCTTCCCGTTGTAGATTTACCACAACCTGACTCTCCAACTAAACCTAATGTTTCACCTTTTTTAATATAAAAACTTACATCATCAACAGCTTTTACATATTGAGTTTCTCTTCCGAAGAATCCTTTTCTTACAGGGAAGTATTTTTTTAAATTTTTTACATCTAATAATATTTCATTTTTACTCATTATTCTTCCCCTCCTTTAAATTACCATTTATTTCATCTACCCTTGGAGCATCAGGATGAAGTAACCAACACATAGAACGATGATTTTCTTTAATATAAGTATATTCTGGCATTTTTTCCATACATACTTTCATTGCATATTCACATCTTGCTGCAAAAGGACATCCTTTTGGAGGTTTTAATAAATCAGGAGGCGAACCTGGTATTGGAATTAATTTTTCTTTGTTTTCTTTATCAGTAAGTTTTGGAACTGATTTTAAAAGTCCCAGTGTATATGGATGCTTAGGATTATAAAATATATCATCCGTTGATCCTTCTTCCATTATAAGTCCACCATACATAACAATTATTCTAGAGCATACATCTGCTACAACTCCTAAATCATGAGTAATTAACATTATAGATGTATTTAATTTATTTTTTAAATCCTTCATAAGCTCAAGTATTTGTGCTTGAATTGTAACATCTAAAGCCGTAGTCGGCTCATCTGCAATTAAAAGTTGTGGTTCACAGGAAAGTGCCATGGCAATCATCGCCCTTTGTCTCATACCACCTGAAAATTCATGTGGATATTGATTTACACGTTTTTCGGGACTTGGTATTCCAACAAGTCTAAGCATTTCTATAGCTTTTTTCTTAGCATCAGCTTTAGATAGCTTTTGATGCTTTATTATAGCCTCCATTATTTGATCTCCAACAGTATAAACAGGATTTAAAGATGTCATAGGATCTTGAAATATCATACTTATATCATTTCCACGAATACCTTGCATATCTTTTTCTGATTTTTTAATCAAATCCTCTCCATTAAATAATATTTCGCCACCTATAATTTTTCCAGGATGTTGAAGAAGTCTCATAACAGACATTGATGTTACAGATTTACCACTACCAGATTCTCCAACTATACCTAATGCTTCTCCTTTATCTACATGAAAACTTACTCCTCTTATAGCTTTAACTTCTCCTACATGAGTAAAAAAGGAAGTTCTCAAATTTTTTACTTCTAATAACTTTTCTCCCATTTTTAATATTCCCCCCTTCTATTTGCGCATACGTGGATCTAGTGCATCTCTTAATCCATCACCTAAAAAGTTAAAAGCAAGCATTGTTATAGATATTGCTAAAGATGGGAAAAATAATTGATAAGGATATGTTCTTATAGATCCCAAAGCATCATTAGCTAAAACCCCCCAAGACGCCATAGGTGCAGAAACTCCAAGACCTATAAAAGATAAGAAAGCTTCTGTAAATATAGCACTTGGTATAGCCATTGTCATAGTTACAATTATTGGTCCCATTGCATTTGGAATAAGGTGTCTTAAAAGTATTCTAAAATCACTTGCCCCAAGTGTTTTTGCAGCAAGCACATATTCTTGTTCTTTAAGCGAAAGTATTTGACCTCTTACTAGTCTTGCCATACCTAACCAATAAACAGAACCTAAAGCGATTAATATACTCTTAAGTCCAGATCCAATTACTACCATCAAAAGTATAACATATAATGTAAGAGGAATAGTGTATAGTATATCTACTATTCTCATCATTACATTATCTACTTTTCCTCCAAAATAACCAGAAATACCTCCATATAATACTCCTACTACTAAATTTATAATTGATGCTACAAAACCTACTGTAAGAGAAATTCTTGCTCCATATAATACCCTTACATATAAATCTCTACCGTGTTTATCAGTTCCAAACCAGTGTTGAGCATTAGGAGACTGATTTGCCATCATAAGATTTTGATCTGAATAAGAATACTTAGCTAGCATAGGTCCAAATATAGCTAGTAAAATTAAAAATATTAAAAATACTAAAGAGCCCATAGCAACTTTATTTCCTTTTAATCTTCTCCATACGTCTTGCCAGTAAGTCATTGATGGCCTTGCTATTTTTTCTAAGTCTTTTTCATCTTGACTTAAAGGTTCCCATAAACTCTTATCTATATTAACATTTTCCATTATATATCACCCCTTAATCATCAAATTTTATTCTAGGATCAACAAATGCGTATAATATATCTACAATCAACATAGTTATTACCAAAAATACTGCATAAAATATTGTAACTCCCATTATAACAGTATAATCTCTATTACTTATACTTTCTACGAAAAATCTTCCAAGTCCTGGGATTGCAAATATTTTTTCCACAACAAAAGACCCTGTAAGAAGTGCTGCTGCTAATGGTCCTACATATGTAATTATAGGAATTAATGCATTTTTTAAAGCATGTTTGAATATTACTACTCTTTCACTTAATCCTTTTGCTCTAGCAGTTCTTATATAATCCTGTGAAATAACCTCAAGCATAGTAGATCTTGTAAGTCTTGCTACAAAGGCTAGTGAATAAGCTCCAAGAGCAATAGTTGGCATAATCATTTGTTCGAATGTTCCCCATCTAGCAGCAGGAAGAATATTCAGTTTAACCGAAAATACATAAATCATAAGAGTTGCTATTACAAAGCTTGGTATTGTAACTCCCGCTATTGCTAAAAACATAACTGCATTATCTATCCAAGTTCCCTGTTTTAACGCTGCTATAACTCCTATTGGCACACCAATTAATAATATCAATATGATTGCTATACTACCAAGTTGTGCTGAAGCTGGAAATGACCTAGCAATTATTTCATTTACAGTTTGACCTTTTAATTTAAAAGAAGGCCCTAAATCTCCTTTTAATACACTTCCCAAATAATTTGTATACTGCTTAAACATAGGTTGATCTAAATTATATTTTTTCATCAATGCTTCTTCTATAGCTGGAGGTAATTTTTTCTCACCTGTAAAAGGCCCTCCAGGTATTGCATGCATTAATACAAATGTAATTGTAATAATAAAAAACATAGTTATTGCCATAGCCCCCAAACGTTTTAATACATATCTGCCCATAATTTCACTCCCTTATTGTTTAAATTTTTTTACACATGAAATATAATTTTTAAAGGTTGCATTTTTTATATATATTATATTATTTTGAGAAATATTGCAATACCCTCTTTTTTTCATTTTTAATGTAATTTCAACATTTCGAAAAAAAATTCATATATTTACTTTTTTTAGGATTTTATACATTTTTCAAATAATTAATAGTGATAATAACATTGTATTCTTTTTTGATTTAACAACTATTATATTGTTTTTTTATTATTTCTACAATTATTTTTATATATTCTTTAAATTAGCAAAGAAAAAGGGTGGAAAAATTTCCACCCTACATATTATTAATAGATTCTATTATTAACTTATTTACTATTTGAGGATTTGCTTTACCTTTACTTGCCTTCATTACTTGTCCAACTAAGAATCCTAGCGCTCTATCTTTTCCATTTTTATAATCTTCAACTGATTGCATATTTTCATTTAATATATTAATTACTATTTCTTTTATAGCTCCTTCATCTTGTATCTGAGCAAGACCTTTTTCTTTTATGATATCTTCAGGCTTTTTACCAGTCTCAAACATTTCTCTAAATACTTTTTTACCAGCATTATTATTTATTTTCCCTTGAGAAATTACTTTTAATAAATAAGCAAAATCATTAATATTGAATTTAAGATCGTTTAAAGTTATTCCTTCATCATTAACCCTTCTTAAAAGTTCTGTCATAATCCAGTTACTTATCATTTTAGGATCATTAAATTCTTTGACAACTTCTTCAAAATAATTTGAAATTTCTTTGCTTCCTGTTAAAACTTTAGCATCATAATCTGGTAATGAGTATTCTTTTATAAACCTAGCTCTTTTAGCATCCGGAAGCTCTGGAAGATTTTCCTTTACATCATTTATAAATTCTTCACTGATTTTAATATCAACTACATCAGGTTCTGGAAAATATCTATAGTCCTGAACACTTTCCTTACTTCTCATTGATATAGTCTTATTTTGGCTATCATCCCAACGCCTTGTTTCTCTAACTGTATTTTCCCCATTTTCTAAAAGCTCTTTATGTCTTTTTTCTTCATATTCCATGGCTTTTAAAGCAGCTTTAAATGAATTTAAGTTTTTAAGTTCTACAATATTAGACTTTAATCCATCTTCTCTTACAATATTCACGTTTACATCACATCTTAGAGAACCTTGTTCCATTTTAACGTCAGAAACATTAGTAAATAGTAAAACTTCTTTTAGTTTTTCTAAAAATTTATATGCTTCCTCTGGTGAATTCATATCAGGTTCTGTAACTATTTCAATTAAAGGTACTCCACTTCTATTGTAATCAAGTAAAGTATCTCCACTCATATCATGAAGTGATTTCCCTGTATCTTCTTCTATATGTATTCTTCTTATTCTTATTTTTTTAGTGCTTTTGTCTTCTTTTTCTATTTCAATATAACCATTAGAACAAAGAGGAATATCATATTGAGATATTTGATACGCCTTTGTAAGGTCTGGATAAAAATAATTTTTTCTATCCATTTTAGTTTCTCTTGCTATATCACAGTTAAAACTAAGTCCTGCCATTATTCCATATTCAAGTACTTTCTTGTTAAGAACAGGAAGTGATCCTGGAAGTCCTAAGCAAACAGGACAGCAGTTAGTATTTACATTAGCACCAAATTCATTTTTACATCCACAAAATATTTTAGTATTAGTTAAAAGCTCTGCATGTATTTCAAGTCCTATTATAGTTTTGTAACTCATAATTTCACCTCCAATTTATAAACTTACTCTTTTATTTTTAAAGTCCGTTGCACATTCAAACGCATAAGCAACCTTTAACATAGTAGCCTCATCAAAGTGATTTCCTATTATTTGCATTCCTATAGGAAGTCCATTTTTAAATCCACATGGAATAGACATACCCGGAACTCCTGCAAGACATGATGGAATAGTACATATATCTTCCATATACATTGTCATAGGATCTGATGTTTTTTCTCCTATTTTAAATGCAACATTAGGAGCTGTAGGAGTTATAATAACATCTACATCTTCAAAAGCCTTAACAAAATCATCTTTTATTAAAGTTCTTACCTTTAACGCCTTTTTATAATAAGCATCATAGTATCCAGCACTTAAAGCATAAGTTCCAATCATAATTCTTCTTTTAACTTCATCTCCAAATCCTTCACTTCTAGATTTTATATAAAGGTCTTCTAAAGAATTATATTCATTAGCTCTATATCCATATCTAATACCGTCAAATCTTGCAAGATTTGAGCTCGCTTCACTAGGAGCAAGTACATAGTATGTAGCTACAGCATAATCTGTATGAGGAAGAGATATTTCTTTAACCTGAGCTCCCATTTCTTTTAAAAGTTCTATTCCTTTAAGTACTGCATTTTTTACATCTTCATCTACACCTTGTCCAAAGTATTCCTTAGGAACTCCTATTTTTAGTCCTTTTATATTGTTATCTAAATACTTTGTATAATCAGGAACTTCAACATTAGCACTTGTTCCATCCATATTATCTTTTCCTGCCATTTCTCTTAATACAAGAGCACAGTCTGTAACATCTTTTGCAAATATACCTATTTGATCAAGTGATGATCCAAAAGCTATAAGACCATATCTTGATATTCTTCCATATGTTGGTCTAAGCCCAACAAGTCCAGTAAGAGAAGCTGGCTGCTTAACAGATCCACCTGTATCAGAGCCTAGTGAATAAAAAGCCTGTCCTGCTGCAACAGCTGATGCAGACCCTCCTGATGATCCACCAGGAACTCTAGTTAAATCCCACGGATTTTTAGTCTTTTTAAAAGCTGAATTTTCAGTAGAAGATCCCATGGCAAACTCATCCATATTTGTCTTTCCAACCATTACAGCTCCAGCTTTATTTAATCTTTTTATAGCTGTTGCATCATAAGGTGGTACAAAATTTTCAAGCATTTTAGATGCACAAGTAGTTTTTATTCCATCTGTACAAATATTGTCTTTTACAGCCATAGGAACACCAGCAAGAGGTGATAGATTTTCTCCTTTTGCTATTTTTTCATCTATTTCTTTAGCCTTATTTATTGCATATTCTTCAGTTAAGCTTATAAAAGAGTCAACTTTTGGCTCTACTTCTTTTATTCTATTTAATATACTCTCAGTAAGTTCAAGTGATGTTATTTCTTTATTTTTTATTTTTTCACTTACTTCTTTTAAAGTCATTTCATATAATTTCAATTTTTTCACTCCTTTCTAACCTAATACTTTAGGTACTTTAAAGCATCCCATTTCCTTATCAGGTGCATTTTGAAGTACTTTTTCTCTATCTAAAGAATCTTTGACTTCATCTTCTCTAAGTACATTCACAAGATTAATAGGGTTATATGTTATATCAGTATTTTCAGTATCAACACTTTGAAGCTTTTCTACAAAATCTAATATATCACCTAATTTTTTTGATATACTATCCATTTCCTCTTCTTTAAATTCAAGTCTACACAAATTAGCAACATGTTTTACAGTATCCTTATCTAACATAATTTCACTCCTTTCAAACAAAATACATAAAAATTATACCTTTTTTAGCTAAAATAATCTAGGTTACTTATCTATATTAATATAATTTTCTACTTCTTCCTTGGAATTTAAAACAATTAAATTATCAAAAGTATCCTCATCTATAACCTTAATTCCAAGATCGTTTGCTTTATCAAGTTTCGAACCAGCATCACGCCCTGCAAATACAAAAGTAGTTGATTTACTTACACTGCCAGTTACTTTTCCACCCAATTTTTCTATTATCTCTTTTACATCATTTCTTTTATATTTTTCAAGTGTTCCTGTAAGTACAATTTTCATTCCATCAAATATTTTAACCGTACTTTCATCATCTTCTTTAAAAGACTTTAAGTTAACTCCAGTATTTTTAAGTTTTTCTATAACTTCAATATTTTTTTCATTTTCAAAAAACTGAACAACACTTTGAGCCATGACACTACCAAATTCCTCAAGTTTTACCAAATCTTCTTCTTTTGCATTTATTAATTCATATATATCCTTAAAGTTATTTGCTAAAATTTTAGCTCCTTTACTTCCTACATATTTTATTCCAAGCCCAAATATAAGTCTTGATAAATCATTATTTTTAGATTTTTCTATAGAATTTATTAAATTTTGTGCTGATTTTTCTCCCATTCTTTCAAGAGGAACCAAGTCTTCTTTTTTAATATAGTAAATATCAGCTACGTCATTTATTAAATTTTCTTTTAATAATAAGGTTACTATTGACTCTCCAAGACCTTCAATATTCATAGCATCTCTTGAAACAAAGTGTATTATTCCTCTTCTTATTTGAGCTGGACAAGATATATTAGTACATTTTATTGCTGCTTCTCCTTCAACTCTTATGGTTTCTTCTCCACACTCAGGACACTTTGATGGCATTTTAAATTCTATTTCACTTCCATCTCTTTCATCAAATACAACCTCAACTACCTCAGGAATTATATCTCCAGCCTTTTGTATTATAACCTTATCCCCTATTTTAATATCCTTTTGTTTTATATAATCTTCATTGTGAAGTGTAGCTCTACTTACAGTAGATCCTGCAACTTTTACAGGAGCAAGAATTGCTGTAGGCGTAAGTGTTCCTGTTCTTCCAACTTGAACTATTATGTCTATTAGCTTTGTCTTTTTTCTCTCTGCTGGAAACTTATAAGCTACAGCCCATCTAGGACTTTTAGCTGTAAATCCTAATTCTTTTCTTTGATTTAAATTATTTACTTTTATAACCATCCCATCTATATCAAATTTAAGAGTTTCTCTATTATCCTGCCAATATTTTATATAATCTATGACTTCATTTATATTTTTACAAACCTTATAATTAGGACTTATTTTAAATCCAACTTTTTTTAAGTATTCTAAACTTTCACTATGAGTTTTAAACTCTTTTCCTTGTATATCTTCAAGATTAAATATAAATATATCAAGAGGCCTTTTAGCTGTAATTCTAGGGTCAAGCTGTCTTAGTGATCCTGCTGCTGCATTTCTTGGATTTGCAAACAAACTAAGTCCATTTTCTTCTTGATAAGCATTAAGCTTTTTAAATTTATCCCTTGGTATAAATACTTCTCCTCTAACTTGCAAGTTTATATTTTCTTTTAGTTTTATTGGTATGGATTTTATAGTTTTAAGATTAAATGTTACATCTTCTCCAACGACTCCATCTCCACGAGTTGCTCCTAGTTTGAAAATTCCATTTTCATATGTAAGTACTGCTGAAAGTCCATCTATTTTAAGCTCTACAACATACTCTACATCTTTTCTTACTATCCCTTTTATTCTTCTATCAAAATCTATTAAATCACTTTCTGAAAAAGCATTAGAAAGACTAAGCATAGGTACTTTATGAACTACTTGATTAAATTTTTCAAGAGGCTTTCCTCCAACTCTTTGAGTTGGTGAATCTTCCTTTTTATATTCTGGATATTTTTCTTCAAGTTCTATAAGTTCTTTAATTAAATTATCATATTCATAATCTGAAATTTCAGGATTATCTTCTACATAATATTTATGGTTATGATAATTAATAATCTCCGTAAGTTCATCTATTTTCTTTTTTATATTCATTTTCATCACCTTTCAAAAATTATTTCACATATTAAGCCTAAATTTTATTTTATCATTTGTAAATATTATTTTGATTTATTTTTCAAATTTATGCTGAATATATAAAAGTATTGATGATATTAATGAAATATAAAAAGTTAAAATCCAAATTTGATTTATGGTACTACCATTTTTCAAACAAATACCTGAAATATAAGGTCCTAAAGCATATCCTGTTCCTGAGATTATAGGTATAATAGCATTAAATCTACTTCTAAAATTTATAGGTGTATGTTTTGATATATATGAGTCTACATTAGTTGCACTAAATATTTCTCCTATCGTCCAAATCACTGTAGAAATAATAAATAAATAAAAAAGTTTTATATATGCAAGCATACCAAATCCAAGGGCAAAAAATATACCACATAAACTTACGCTTAATAAAGGCGGAAGATTTAATGTTAAATTAGTTATAATAATTGTTAAAACTACTACTACAATTCCATTTGTAGCCATTAAAATCCCATACAATTTAGCTCCTTCAACTCCAAAAATTTCTTGCATTTGTAAATTCAAAGTGAAAGAGTGCTGTGAGTATACAAAATTTTGAAATGCTATTATTACAGAAAAAATCAAAAGAAAAGGTCTTTTTAAAAGTACAGTAATTAAAAGACCTTTTTCTTCTTTTTCATTTTTTTCAAGAATATCATTTATTTTATGTATATCTTCTTTATTAGGTTTTGTTTCTTTAATAAATACAAAAATTAAAGTACTTGCTAAAAAAGTAGTAATTCCATCACCAAAAAAAATTAACCTTGTATAATTTTTATACAAAAGTCCTGCTACAACTGGTCCAATAGCAAAGCCTAGATTTCCTGCAAGATAAGAAAGAGAAAATGCTCTTTTTCTTTCTTTATAAACTACCAAATCTGTAATCATAGATGTTAAAAGAGGTCTTGCAGCTCCATTAAATACTCCTGATAATATTAAAAGCCATGGGAGTATATGTGAATAATTTAAAAATCCACAAATAAAAACACATAACCCTGCTAACATTTGACATATTACATATGTTATTTTTCTTCCAAAAAAATCTCCAAGCCTTCCCCCTATTATAGAGCCAGGAACATATGATACCATTGACATCATTACAAAATATCCTACTTTATCTTCATTCATATTTAGTTTATCAGAAAGAAAAAAAGTTATAAAAGGAAATACAAAATTCCCCAAAGAATTTATAAATCTTGCAATAGATATAATATATACTTCTTTAGGTAATCCCCTATAAACATTAATTTTTTTCATAATTACCCCCCCTTTATCAAATAAAGCATATCTTAATCAGGATATGCTTTATTTAGACTTTTAATATCCTCTATTTAAATCTACAACATTAATCAACTCTTCATCATATTTATATCTTTTTAAATTTTCATAAATAGACTCAAATCTTCTCTCATTTCTTTTTTCTGATATCCATGAATTATGAGGTGTTATAATAACGTTTTCAAAATCCCAAAGTGGACTTTCTTTTGAAAGAGGTTCCTTTTCAAATACATCTAGTGCAACTCCCATAAATTTATTATCAGCTAGTTTTTTAATAAGTGCTTCTTCGTCTATTATACTTCCTCTTGATATATTTATTAAAACAGATCCATCCTTCATTTTGTTAAGCCTTTGCATATTCATTAAGTGATGAGTCTTTTTAGTATAAGGAATAGCTAAAACTACCACATCACAAATTTCTAAAAAGCTATCTATTTCATTCATAGAAAAACACTTATCAAAATAATCAATTTTTCTTCCACTTGTATTTAATCCATAAATATTAACGCCGAATCCTTGAAGTCTCTTCGCTCCTTCTACAGCAATAGTTCCAGTTCCTATAAATCCTACTGTTTTTTTATAAAGCTCCATTATGTCAGTATTAATTTTCCATTTCTTACCTTTTTGTCTTTCATAAAACTCTCTACTACTCTTATATATTTCAAGAATTTTTAGTACAATCCATTCTCCCATAGGAATGCTGTATCCACCTTTATTATTAGTTAAAATAATTCCTTTTTTATTTATATAATCAAGTGGAGCTTGGTCTATTCCAATACTAGAAAGCTGTATTAATTTTAAGTTTTTTAATTTTGTTATATCTAAAGTTTCAAATGGATTGTAGCAAACTAAAATATCTACATCCTCTATTTCTTTTGTATTAGTAATTTCTCTTTCATAAACATATACTACTTCATATCCTAAATCTCTAATACTATCCATTTTTTCTTTTCCATAATCATATGTAAATAGAACCTTCATATTTATCCCCCCATAACTAAGATATACATATCATTATATATTATATTTCTTTTTACAAAAACTAAAATTTTTAAAAAAAATTTTAGTTTAAATGAGCTTTTGCAAAAAGCAAAACTTATTCCTAGTAAAAAAGTCTTTATTCTAAAGATTTTACAATGTAGACTTTTTTAAAATTTCATGGCGCCAACGAATTCTAACGAATTCCGTTGCTTAAAACTCATAACGGAATTTATATTTATCCACAATTTAAATAGGAATATAATTTCCTATTCGTTATAATAAAAATATAGGCGTTTAAGATTAAACGCCTATATTTTTTATACAAGACCTAAAATTCTTGCAATTTGTGTAGTAATAAAACATATACAAATTGCTACTGCACTTGGCATTAATGCAGCAAACAATGTCCATTTAATACTCCCACTTTCTTTTCTTATAGTCCATAATGTTGTTCCACAAGGAAAATGAAGCAATGAAAATAACATAACATTTAAAGCTGTAAGAAAAGTCCATCCATTAGCTATGAATAAGTCTTTCATAGCAGATAAACTATCTAGTTCAAGCATATAACCTTCTGCCATATAACTCATAATGAGTATTGGAATTACTATTTCATTAGCTGGAAGCCCTAAAATAAATGCCACTAAAATAAATCCATCAAGACCTATAGATTTTCCAAAGGGTTGTAAAAATGAAGCCATATGAACTAATATACTTTGATCTCCTACTATAATATTTGCAAAAATCCATGTTATAAGTCCTGCTGGTGCTGCAACCACAATTGCACGACCTAATACAAAAATTGTTCTATCTATTATAGATGTATATAGGGTTCTTAGTATTTGAGGCTTTCTATAGGGAGGTAGTTCTAGTGTAAAAGAAGATGGAACTCCTTTAAGTACAGTTTTTGAAAGAGTCAATGAAGTTATCAAAGTTATCAAAATTCCAAATAAAACCAAAATAGATACAAAGAATGATGCTACCAAAGTAGAGTACTTACTTGCAAATGCTCCTCCTACAAATATAGATGCTATTGCAATTAGTGTAGGAAATCTTCCATTACAAGGAACAAAATTGTTAGTAATCATTGCTATTAATCTTTCTCTTGGAGATTCAATAATTCTACAAGCAATTATACCAGCAGCATTACATCCAAATCCCATACTCATAGTAAGTGATTGCTTTCCATGTGCCCCTGCTTTTTTAAACAGTCTATCTAAATTAAATGCAACTCTAGGTAAATATCCTAAATCCTCAAGAAGTGTAAAGCAAGGAAAAAATATAGCCATAGGAGGAAGCATTACAGATATAACCCATGCTAAAGTTCTATACATCCCAAGTACTAATATTCCATGAAGCCATTTAGGCGCATTTAAGCTAATAAATAATTCTGTAAGCCTTTCCTCTATACCAAATAAAAACTGTGCAATAATAGTTGATGGAACATTAGCTCCTGCTACGGTTACCCAAAAAACTAATCCTAGCATAATAAACATTATAGGATATCCTGTAACTTTAGAAGTTAATATATCATCTAATTTTTTATCCCAATCTACTTTTTTATCCTTATTTCTTGTAACTACCTTTTTTGCAATTTCCTCAGCTTGATTATATATATTCCCTACCATATCATCTCGAATTTTATGCCTATTTTCTATATTAGTTTCATTTATTAAATTTGATAGTTCACTTACTTTATTTACATTTTTTATATTATTCATAATCAATTCGCCTCTTTTTCTATATCTATATTTTTTTCTTTATGCATATATCTGTAAATTGAATCGATTATTGTTTTATCTCCTTCAATAATTCTTAATGCAACCCATCTTGGGTCAAGTTCATCATGTATTATATTTTTTAATTTAGGTAATAGCTTTTCAATTTCATATTCTATATTTGAAGAATATCTTATTTTTTTGGGAGTAAAGGTTTCAATTTTTAATGCAACATTATACACTTTATCCATAAGCTCTTTAAGCCCTTCTCCTTTTCTTGCACAAGTTCCTATAACAGGTATTTTAAGTTCTTCTTCAAGCTTTTTTATATCTATATTAATTCCTTTTCTCTTAGCTTCATCTAAAAGGTTTACACAAAGTACTACATTATTAGTAAGCTCCATTACTTGAAGAGCTAAATTCAAATTTCTTTCAAGACAAGTTGCATCTGTTACTACAATAGTAGCATCTGGTTTTCCAAAACATATAAAATCTCTTGCTACTTGTTCTTCAACAGAGTTAGCTAATAGTGAGTATGTTCCTGGAAGGTCTACTAATGTGAATTTTTTATCTTTATGATTATAGCTTCCTCGAGCATTAGATACAGTTTTTCCCGGCCAGTTTCCTGTATGCTGATTAAGCCCTGTAAGTGAATTAAAAACTGTGCTTTTTCCTACATTAGGATTCCCTGCAAGTGCTATTACTAATTCATCTTTAGCTGCAACCTTTATATTGAAATCTTCTAATAAAACCGATCTTTTACACGTTTCACATGTACATCCCATAATAACATCTCCTTTCTATTTATCTATTACTTGAACTAATATTTTACTCGATTCTTCTTTTCTAAGAGCAATTACAGCTTCCTTTACCTTATATGCTATAGGGTCTCCTAAAGGACTTTTTCTTAAGGCTACTATCTCTGCTCCTGGAACAATTCCTAAATCCAACATTCTTCTTCTAGAAAGTCCATCACTTAATAGATTTGTAACTCTACCTTTATATCCAATCTCAAGTTCACAAAGTTGAACTATCATAATTCCCCTCCTTAATTAGCATGGCTAATTTTAGATAAATTTGTTCACAATATAATAATATGGTTTTTATATGAATTTTGTTCCACATGAATCGTTCATTTTCAAACAAAAAAAATTCGCTTCATGCTATCGCATGGCTCATGTCGCCAACGAGTCCTGGCGAACTCCGTTGCTCAAAATAGTTGATACTTTTATTCAGTTACCAAAGTTACAGTTTAAAAAATTTATAGTTTTTTATAGAAAAAAAAGCCTCGATTAATACGAGACTTAAAAAATTTTAGCACTTATAAACTGCTCTTTATATTCAACTGAATCTTCCTTATTATGAATGAGAGGTGCTTTAATCTTAAATATTACTACTTTTATTACCCCTTTATTATTTTTAATTAAATTACTTTTATATGAAATTGTGTATTTTATTTTATAAGAAGTATTTTCTGTATGTTCTTCATAAATTTCTTTAGTAGTATCAATTTTTATATGATCTTTTGGCAAAAACTCTTCAACTATATTTAAAACATCTTTCATATTTAAAGTGTTATATTTGTGTAATGTAATAAAAATACTATCTACTATTTTATAACTTCTTTTATATTTCCTTAAATTATATTTAATACTAAATATATTATAGTTCCAATCATTTTTATTATATTCACCTATGCTTTTTGTATAAGAATTTGAGTATATAATATAATCATATCCAAATTCACGTTTAACTCTTTTATCAACTAAACTATAATATTTTTTTACATTTTCTTCATAATCACCTAAGCCATTGCCATTAACAGTTGCTTTATTTACTTTAATTGATTTTTCTTTAATGTAATTTTTAATCTTATAAATATGTTTCATACTTATATTAATATATTTATCAATATCATCTTTAGAAAATTTAATTTCCTTTTCTTTTATAAATCTTGATATAAGAAAAATCAAAATTATAAAAAGAAAACATATAAAAACAATTCCAAGTAAATTAAATAAAAATTTTCCAAATATTAAAAAAAATATTATTAATAGTATAGCTATTACAATAGGAATTTTGAACACTCCCTTTCACATCCTAAATTTCAATTCTCTATCTTTAATAATACTAAATGCTTATCACAAATAAAAGCAAATAATCATTTTTAAATTTGTTAATTTTTTGACTTAATTTGCAAAAATTATATTTCAAAACACGAACAATTGAGTGTAAATATTTTTTATCGTTGCAATTATTTGAATTTTTAATAAAATTTATTTTTTAATATGATTTAAAAATATTCAAATAATTATTTTTTATTATTAATTCAAACACATGTATGCATTGAAATATCTAGAATTTATAAGTATAGACAAAAAAATACAAAATATATTAAAATTGGGTAGACTTATCAAGAAAAATCATATATAATCTAACTTGTTGAAACCGCGGTTGATAATTAAGTAACTAAAAAACGTTTTCATAAGGATTCATAAAAACTTTAAAAAGGAGAATTAAAAATGGCAAGAATACTTTTAGGAATTATGATTCTTTCTGGAATACCATTTACACTAATGCTTTTTAAATCTTATTCTAAAAGAAAATCTGAAGGAAAACTTGAAAAAGAAAGCTTTATACAAATCGGTTTAGTTGGAGCTTTTGCAAACTTTTTTGATACTTTAGGATTAAGTAGTTTTGCAATTGAAACATCTTTATTTAAAAACTTTAAATTAGTAGATGATGCTAAACTTCCTGGAACATTAAATGTAGGTGCTACAATTCCAACATTATTTCAAGCTTGTATATTTATAGCATCTGTTGAAGTTGAACCTTTAACACTATTTTCTATGATTGCAGCAGCTCTTGCGGGAGCAATTATAGGAGCAGGACTTATATCAAAATTACCAAAGAAAACTATACAGCTTGCAATGGGAATTGCATTACTTGCCATGGCAGTAATTTTACTTGCAGGTCAGTTAAAACTTTTCCCTGTTGGTGGAAATGCCATGGGACTTAGTGGAGGTAAACTTGTTATAGCTATAATTGGTAACTTCATATTTGGAGCTTTAAATACATTAGGTATTGGACTTTTTGCACCATGTATGACTATGGTTTATATGCTAGGTATGGCTCCAATTGCAGCCTTCCCTATAATGATGGGTTCATGTGCTCTACTACTGCCTTTTGCAGGAATGAAATTCATAAAAGAAGATACTCATTCAGCTAAAGCTTCAATGGCAGTTAATATAATGGGACCTATTGGAGTTTTAATAGCTGCATTCTTAGTTAAATCAATGAATGTTTATCTATTAAAATGGTTATTAATATTTGTTGTTCTTTACACAACAGTAATGATGTTCAAATCTTACAAAGAAAATGTTTCTAAAACTAATAAAAACGTAGCTTAATACTTAGTGCCAAAGTATTCAAATACTTTGGCACTTTTATTTCTAGATTCATCAAACTCTGTAAAATAAATTCCAATTCTGAAATTTAACTTGTTATAGGAAAATTTTATAAGTCAATGTAGTGCTATAATTTTTTTCTATTTGTAAGTTTAGACATGTTTTTATAAAATATTGTAATAAAGTTAATTTTTTGACACTAAACTTAGGAGGTCTTATATCAAATGATTTTTAAAAAATTCAAGAACAAAACAGGCGTAACTATTGCCATGGTTTTAATAACAGCAATGATTGCTACTGGTTGTACAAATACTAAACAAGAATCTTCAAATGCAGATCAAAATCAAGAAGTTACTCAATCAGTAAATATTAATACTGATTCTCTTAAAGAAAAGCTTTCAAAAGAAAACGTTTTAGTTGTGGATACTCGTTCAGATGAAGCTTTTAATGGATTTAAACTTAGTGAAGATGTAAAGGGAGGACACATTCCTGGAGCCATTCAGTTCCCTACTTCATGGCTTGATAAGGTAAAAGATGATAAAGAACTTCAAAATCTATTAAATGAAAAAGGTATAAATAAAGATTTAGAAATAGTTGTTTATTCAGATCATGGTGAAGAAAGTATGAAACTTTTAAATTATCTTAAAAAACTTGGATATGAAAAAGTATACAACTACTCATTTAGTGAATGGTCTAAAGATGATAAAAATGAAATTGTAAAATATCCTAATTTCCAAGTGTTAGTATCACCTCAATGGGTTAAAGACCTTATAGATGGAAAAAAACCCGAAACTTATCTAGGAAATGGATATGTGCTTTTAGAATGCAATTATGACGGTATAAATATTTATAAAAAAGGTCACATTCCTACAGCACTTCAATTTGATACTAATGAAATTGAAGCTCCACCTGAGTGGAATGTTAAATCTGATGCTGAATTAGAAAAGGTAGCTAAAAAATTTGGAATAACTAAAGATACTACTGTGATAGTATATGGTAATCCTTCAATGGGTGCTGAAAGAGTCGCTTTAGCAATGATGTACTTAGGAGTTGAAGATGTACGAGTTTTAAACGGTGGTAAACAAGCATGGCTTGATGCAGGATTTGAACTTGAAACAAAGCTTAATGAACCAAGTCCTGTAAATGATTTTGGAACAAAAACTCCAAAAAATCCAAATTATATAATAAATATTCCTGAAGCAAAAGAAATTCTAGCTAATGAAAATGGTGCACTTGTAAGTGTTCGTACTTGGGATGAGTATATCGGAAAAACAAGTGGATACAGCTACTTCGATAGAAAAGGTAGAATAAAAGGGGCTATATGGTGTAATTCTGGTAATACATCTCAAGATATGGCAAATTTTGAAGACATAGATGGTACTCACAAAAGTATTGCAGAAGTTGAAAAATACTATAAAGAAATAGGCTTAAGTAAAGATAAAAAAGTTTCATTCTACTGTGGAACAGGTTGGAGAGCCAGCCTTACATTTATAGATGCTTATATTTTAGGTTGGAAAGATATCAGTGTATTTGATGACGGATGGTTCCAATGGAGTCTTGATCCTGAAAACAATCCTATAGAGATAGGCGTTCCTAAAAATTAAATTTAAAAAAATAATCGGCATTAAATTTAAAAGTTTAATGCCGAAATTTTTTAAAAAAGTATTTTAATATATAAGGAGTGATTTCTTGAAAAATAAATATTTATCAGCAATAATTTTTATAATAGCTATAGCTGACTTACTAGATTTTTGGCCAAAATATCAATTATATCTAAAATTCAAGTCAATTTTTCAATTAGGAGAAATACTTTCACAGTCATGTGAAATTGTATTTTTTATATTTTTAATTACTTCAATTTTAATTTCATCAAAGAAGTTTCATGTTATATTAATAGGAATAATAACTGTACTTATGGGAAATTTACTTCATTTATCTCTTGATATTTATAATGAATATTTTACACTTCGCAATTTATTACCTAGATTCGGGTACATAATTATGTATTTATCTATACTTAAATTTTTAATTATAAAGCTATATAAAAAAGAAAGTAAAATTTTTATTTCTGAACATATTGGATTTTTCTCTGGCCTTATAGCTTCTTTAGTAGTAGGTTATGAAAAAGTAAGAGCAGGGATTTTTGAATCTAATATTTTTTCAATTCATACCTTATATGGTATAGGTATGGTAATTATTATAGTAACTTTCTGGATAATATTAAGTTTAAATAATAAGGATGTTGAAAAAAACTTCTCTGAATAAATTAGAGAAGTTTTTATTTACTTTATATCATAATATTTCCTATTTATTATAAGAAAAATATATGCCTATGTTACATGTTTTCATTATCTAGATACATTTATCTTATTTGGTAAATTTATTATAAATACCCATTTCTTTGGCATTGTATGCAAATACAATAGATGTTAACATTGTTAATGAATGACAAAGGAGGGATAGATAATGAAAAAGATTTTATCGAGCATCCTTTGTGTTGCCTTACTATTTGGTAATACTACTTCATATGCACAATCATATATTATGCATACAATTAAATCAAATGATACTTATATGAAAATATCTCAGCAATACAATAAAAATATCTATGAACTTGAAAATCTTAATAAAAATTTAGGAAATATACTATACGAAGGTTCTTTAATGAAAATTGAACCTCTAAATCAAGAAAAAACTATATCTATTAAAGTTGATGGAAATACAATATCTACAGATCAAGATCCATATTTAGAAAATTCTCGTACTTTTGTACCTATTAGATTTATAGCTGAGGCTTTAGATATTGATGAAATTAATTGGGATGATAACACTCAAAACGCTATATTAAAGAATGAAAACACAACTATAAAACTACCTATTCATTCAAATAAAGCTGTAATTAACGGAAAAGAAATAACTCTTGATGCTCCAACTAATATTTATAATGGGAGAACATTTGTACCAATTCGCTTTATTGCTGAAGCATTTAATTGTAATGTAAATTGGGATGATAAAAATTATACTGTAAATATTAACACTAATAAAAGTGTTCAAGCTTCTAGTACTGCTTATACTAAAGAAGATTTGTATTGGCTTTCAAGACTTGTACAAGCAGAAGCTCAAGGTGAGCCTTATGAAGGAAAATTAGCAGTTGCTAATGTAATTATAAATAGAAAAAATAGTTCATTATTCCCTAATTCAATAAGAGAGGTTATATTTGATCAAAAATATGGATTTCAGTATACACCAGTAGCAAATGGTGAAATATATAATTTCCCATCAGATGATAGCATAAAAGCTGCAAAAGAAGCTTTAGAAGGATATAACAACATAGGGAATTGCCTATACTTTTTAAATCCTAATACTTCTACAAATTTTTGGATAGTACAAAATAGAACATTCTATATACAAATAGAAAATCATGATTTTTACTTGTAATCAAAAAAGTATGGATTTTAAGTCCATACTTTTTTTAGATCATATCTAAAACAATTTGTATAGCGTAATCTATTAATTTAGGTGTTCTTTCTAATAAGTCCTTTTTATATACTCTTTCTGTGAATTTGTGAATGTCTTTTCCCCATGGCCCAATATTTACAACAGGTATAGATAATTTTTTTATGCCTTCAAAATATATACTATAAACTTCATCCCAAAGAGGCATGTTTGGTCCTATAGCTTTTTTAACTTCTTCATGATTATTTAAAAATGTATAACTCATATCTGATATTCCCATAAAATAATTTTTCTTTTTATAATTTTCATTCCAATTTTTTGCTGAATATTCATTTATTCTATCACTTAAATATTTAATAGTATTTGATAAATCATTAAAATCTCTATTACATACATTTGGATAATAAGGTGGAGATAATCCTATTATTACTATTGGCGATATATCTTTTATATATTCTAAAGTTTTTTCTATTAAAATAAAACTTGCTTCCTGCATATTTATTTTTTTGTCTTTTATATTGATCTTTATATTATCCATTGTTTTTTTATAATCATTAATAAATGCATCTTTATACTCACTTTTAGCTTGATTATAAAGTTCATCAAAAGTTTTTACATTTACACGCCATGGAAGCTTTTTAGATTTTTTATTTATTCTATTTAGATACTTATTATAATTTTCATTCATATTATCTAGTACTTCTTCAAAAGACTCTTCACATATTTTTTTAATCTTATTAATAATTTCATATGGAGATGTATATAGATTTAATATACTAAAATATCCACAAGCACTTCGAGGTATAGATACATCATAAAATTTTTTATTATCTCTAAAGTAAGTCCAAGATGGAGGAGGAGTTATCTCTTCATCCATTACATCAGAAAAACCTGTATTAAGCTCTGTTCTTCTTACAATACTTGATAATAATGATACAGGATTAAATCCTTCAAATATATCTCCTACATGAGTCTGCTTACCTCTTACATATACAATAGGCATAATTTTACCTACTGAACCTTCATAAATAACCCCTTCATTTTCTTTTTCTCTTTGATGAGGCTCTGAATTAATTAAAAGCTTATAGTTTAAATTAAATTTTTCATTTAATTCATTTAGTAAATAAATAGCTTCCCTCATACCAGCTGATAAACATTCTTCATCTGGTACTGATATAATAAGTAAATTACCTTTAAAAGCATTCAATTTTGAATATTTATCTATAAGATACAATTGTATCGAAGCTCCTGCTTTCATATCAGCAGTTCCTCTTCCAAATATCCACTCTCCACTACCAAGCTCTTTTTCTATTTCATTTGGAAGTTTATATTCTTTTATAGTTTTCATTAATTCAAAAGGTGAATAAGCATATTTTGAAAGCTTTCCATAATCTAGTTCATTTACAACATCATGATGATGTATAAGAACTACTGTATCATTTCCACTTCCCTTTACAAGTCCCCAAACAATACTTCTTTTTAAATGATCATTATTTAATTTATATAACCCAAAATTTTCTTTGTTTTTTATAAAATAGTCATTATTTTCAAACCAATTATATAAATATTCTTCAATATTTCTTTCTAAAGAGGTTCCTGTATCACTTTTAATACCTACTAGTTCCAAAAATATTTTTTCTATGTAATTATTCATATTTTCATTTACCCCCTTCCATAACTTTTAATATCAGCCATTTTTTATTATAATAACTACATATTCTATAAAAACTTTTATTTTCCTTTATTAGTTATTTCTGTATAATTGAAATAAATTAACTAATAATATATTAAGAAATTAAAGGAGTGATAAAATGAATAACTTTAATGCTAATCTTGAAAAATACGCACAACTTGCAGTTAAAGTTGGAGTTAACATTCAAGAAAATCAAACTCTTGTTGTAAATTCTCCAATAGAATGCGCAGATTTTGTAAGACTTATAGCAAAATGTGCCTATAAAGCTGGAGCTAAAAATGTACATGTTGAGTGGAGTGATGAAGAGCTAAACCTTATAAAGTATCTAAATGCACCAGAAGAAGCATTCAATGAGTTTCCTAAGTGGAAAGCTTATGGATATGAAGAGCTTGCTAAAAATGGTGCAGCATTTCTATCAATTTCAGCATCAAATCCTGAGCTTTTAAAGGATGTTGATCCTAATAGAATTGCTGCTGCTAATAAAGCACGATCTCTTGCTTTAAAAAACTATAGAGAATATATAATGAACAGCACTGTTGCTTGGTCAATAGTTTCAATACCTACAAATGGATGGGCAAAAAAAGTATTTCCTGATATTCCTGAAGATGAAGCTGTTGAAAAACTTTGGGAAAATATATTTAAAATAGTTAGAGTTGATAAGAATGATCCTATTGAAGAATGGAATAAACACTTAAAGAATATGAATGAAAAAGTTAACTTCTTAAATGAAAAAAAATTTAAAAAGCTTCACTTTATTTCAAAAGACACAGACTTAACTATTGAACTTCCAGAAAAGCATTTATGGGCTGGTGGCGGAGAACATAATGCAAAAGGAACTTATTTTGTTGCCAATATGCCAACAGAAGAAGTATTTACACTACCACTAAAAACAGGAGTAAATGGTAAAGTTAAAAATACAAAGCCTTTTAACTACGGTGGAAACTTAATAGATAATTTTACTTTAACTTTTAAAGATGGTAAAATTATAGATTTTTCAGCAGAAAAAGGATATGAAACATTAAAAAAACTAATAGAAACAGATGATGGAGCAAGCTATCTTGGAGAAGTTGCTCTAGTACCTTATAATTCACCAATTTCAAATTCAAATATAGTTTTTTACAATACATTATTTGATGAAAATGCATCCTGTCATTTAGCTTTAGGTATGGCTTATCCTATTTGTATAGAAGGTGGAAGTAAAATGAATGAAGAAGAACTTGAAAAAGCTGGTGCTAATAATTCTTTAATCCATGAAGATTTTATGATAGGTTCTAAAGATCTTGACATAATAGGAGAAACAAAAAATGGAGAAAAAATTCAAATATTCAAAAATGGAAACTGGGCATTCTAACTAATATTTCTCCATTTTTAGATATTTCCCAGGAAAAATAAACATCATTAATCAGAGTTATATAAAATATATAAAGAATTGCCAACATAAAAACAGATTTTAAAGTTTATGTTGGCAATTTTTTTATAATGAATAGGAAATTATAATCCTTTTGAATTGTGGATAAATATAATTTTCGTCATGAAATTTCAAAAAAGTCTACATTTAAAATCTTCAGAATGAAGACTTTTTTATTAAGTATTAATGTCATTTAATTTTTTTGTTCATATACTAAATGTAGTAGCTTTTAGTTAGTAATCATCAAGGAGGTACATTATGAAATCTGTTAAGAGTTTAATTAGCTCTGTAGTTTTAGATGATTCAAATTCTTGTTATAAGGAGTGTTCTATATATGAAATTTTCTTTTAAGTTTAGTTTTATATTTTTCAGGCAATCCATAATGTAAGTAAAGGAACAATAGTGATAAAGGAATCAATATTATGGATACAATTATAGACCAATATAATTCTACAAATTCCTTTGTATATAGTGAAATGAAAGCTTCTATTCCTATACAGTAAAAAGCTATAGCTAAAAGTATATAAGAAACGATATTAAGTCCTTTTTTCCTAGTTTTCTTAAAAAGATAAGCATTTATAATTGTAGCTACTGTGCACATAAAAACACAAGGAAGTCCAATTGATATAAACCATTCTAGTTTTCCATCTAAAATATCTAAAAAATACAATAAGATAATCGTATTAATACTTATTCCAATTAATGAAACTCTAAATTTAGGTATAAAGCCAAATAAAAAGAATAAATAAATCCAACTTGCAATTATACTGATAGTACTATACTTTGACCATGTTAATCTACCTAAAGTTGAAATATTTTGAAATATCATAACTCCAAGAAGAGATAATAATATTACAGAAATTATTATAAATACCTTTCTTTTTCGTTTTTTCACTTTTCTAGGATAAGTGTTTTGTGGAGTAGGAAATCTGTCAGTATCTTTTTTTTCCTCTTCTTCTATTTCTGGAATAGAAAAATCACATAAAGGACATTTTCTTATGTTATAATCCACCTCTACACCACATTTTGAGCAATAAGGCATACATTTTCACTCCTTAATTCGTTTCGATTTTAACTGGTATATTCATTTTTCTTATTTTTCTAAAAAAAATCTTTTCCACATCTTTACTGTTTGTTAGCTTTCCAAAAGTTATATAGAGATTATCCTTATAGCTAATAACTCCTACTTTTATTATATTTCCTTGGCTTGGAGGAGGATAAAATTCAAATCTTTCAATATAATTCTCTATTTCTTTTGGCATAGTTACTTTTCCCATATTTGATAGACCACTTGTATAACGACTTTCAGCTATAATATTGTAAGCTATAGGCATAATTAAATCTTTTAATGGTAATGGAAATAACCTAAGTATAATAGACATTTCACTTTTTACATTCATTGTTATTTGCTGACTTATATATCTTTTGTCAATTTCTACCTGCATCAAATGATGAACATACTTTATAATCTCTTCAAAACTATAAACTCCAAGTCTAGGATCTATTTGAGGAGTTACACTAATAAAAAAATTACGCATTGTTTTAGATGGATACATACTTCTTAAATTTACAGGAACATTAAGTATTATTGGTTTTATTAATTTATTTCTTTTTTTAGGAGGTAACGAATATATAACTTCTAAAATTGATTGAATATAAATAGCTAAAAGAAATTCTGTTAATGTAACGTTGAATTCTTTAGCTTTTGATAATATATCTTTAACAGTTATTATTCCAGTTACAATGTGATATATACCTTTAGATTCTAAAGGAAACGGAAAGTGAAATGCTCTATTTCTTTTACGTGGTTTTGGAATTTTTTTATTATAATATTTTTTAAAAGCGTCTTCATATTCTTCATCATCTGGTATTTGATTATATTTTAAAATCCCTTCACATTCTTTAGTCTCGATTCCTTTTAATCTAAAATATTCTACTATTAGTGATTTCAAGAAAATTAATGCACCCGTCCCATCTGTTACAGCGTGTGAAAACTCTACTGATATTTTTTTATTATAATATAAAACCCTAAAAGGAAATTTACCTTTCTTTTTTACTTCCATGCTCATACATGGGTAAAATGTTTCTTTTTCAACTTGAGGTACTCTATCTGTTTTCACAAAGTAATACCAAAAAAAACCTGATTTAAGGTTTACCTGAAAATAAGGAAATCTTGGCATTAAATTATCAAGAGCTTTCTGTAACATTTTAGGATTAACTATTTCTGTTAATGTTGCAGAAAACCTAAATAAAGTACTTACTCTTGAAGACATTATAGAAGGATACATTTTACCAGCATTATCAAGACGAAACCAATTATTTTTTTTATATGACATTATTTCTATCCTCCAAGGTTGTTGTAAATTAAATATTTAGTAATAGAATATATTTATTATTTTAATATATAAATATTATATACATAGTTTTAAACTAATAAAATAACTATATTTAAAATCTTTATTTAAACAACTCAATTTTAAATAGTTGATTAATATAAAAATAAAAGTGGTGTATCATTTTATTTGAAAGATATAGCTTAAAATTTTAAAATTAAATAATTAAAAAAAGAGATTTAATCAATCTCTATTTTTAAAGAGAAAAGGAGCTACCTTTTCAAATGATTTTTTTAATCATTTTAAGACAGCTCCTTTATATTCTCCACTAATATTATTTTTTATCTAGATATGAAACTGCATTTAATGCTGCTACTTGACCTTCACCTGCAGCTTTTATATACTGATATGGTTTCCCTACACAATCTCCAGCTGCAAAACATCCATTTATATTAGTTTTCATGTTTCTATCAACTTTTATATGTCCATCTTCAACTTCAAGTCCTGGAACTAAATATTTAGGTGATATACTATTTTTTATAAAGAATATTCCATCAACATCTAAATCAGTATTTCTTAAAACCAATTTATTTGCCTTAGTATCTCCTTGTACCTCTATTGGTATATCCTTTATAATTTCTATATTCTCATCTACATCATACTCATTTTTATACATAGGTATATAATAAACCTTGGATGCTATTTCCATTAAAAAGTTAGCTTCTTCTTCAGCTTCACTATTATATCCTACTATAGCAACTTTTTTTCCTTTATATAAAGAAGCATCGCAAGTAGCGCAATATCCTACGCCTTTACCTACAAATTCTTCCTCGCCCTTTATAGGTTTTGTGTACTCTACTCCTGTAGCTAATATAACAGTACTTGCTTCATACATTTTTTCATTTACCATTATAGAAAAATAATCTCCCATGGCATAGACATTATTTACTCTTTCTTCATTAATCTCTATACCCATTTTATCTATATGAGATTTGAACATATTTTTTAAATTTTCACCATTTATATCATAAAATCCTAAATAATTATTAATCTTTGGTGCTTTTACTACTTTCTCACTTAAATTTGAATTACCAAATACTATTATATTTTTATTTCTTATTTTAGCATTTATTGCAGCTGATAATCCACCTGGACCACTTCCTATTATAGCTACATCATATCTCATTAATTACCACCTTCTTATAAATGAGCTTCTATTTGAGATTTTATCATTTCCTTAGGTCTAAATCCCATCATTACATCTACTGCTTTTCCATCTTTAAATATTATCATAGTAGGAACACTAGTTATTTGAAATCTTTCAGCTAAATTTATATTTTTGTCTATATCTACTTTCATAAATTTAACTTTATCACCCATTTCTTCACTTAAATTTTCAAATACTGGAGCTAACATTTTACAAGGTCCACACCACTCTGCAAAAAAGTCAACTACAGCTACTCCTTTATTATTTTCCACTTCTGTTTTAAAATCACTAGTTGTTATAACTTTTACCATATCAATTCCTCCTAATCTAATTTAATTATTACTATTATACCTATAATATACTCTTTTATTAACAATATGTCAATATCGTAATATATAGATATTTAAATATCTATATATTTTTCAAATCTATTACACACTAAATACTTTTCTATATTTTAAATTTACTAATACTTTCCTTTAAATCATCTGATACCACCTCTTGATTACTTGCTACTTCTCGTATTGAGTTTAAAGCATCTGTAAAATTTGCAGATACTTTTTCAGAATTTTCTACTATATATTCTGAATCCTTTGACACATATTTGATAGCAGAATCAATACCATTAATATTATTCATTATATTTGATGCACCTTTATAAAATTCATCAGTCTGGCTTTTCATAACGTTTGCATCCCTCAAATATTCTTCCCCAATTTTAACAAATTTTTCATAATCACCTACTATTTTTGTATCTATAAAGTCAAGAATTTCTTTTAAATTTTCAGTTAGTTCCATAAAAGCAGTCTTAACTTCTTCAGTCACCTTTATTATATCCGCTCCTGCGTT
The DNA here is from genome assembly GCF_900142235.1 of Tepidibacter formicigenes DSM 15518. Classification (GTDB taxonomy): domain Bacteria; phylum Bacillota; class Clostridia; order Peptostreptococcales; family Peptostreptococcaceae; genus Tepidibacter; species Tepidibacter formicigenes. Next base: position 28,262 of record NZ_FRAE01000005.1, read on the forward strand.
AGTTGACTCTTCCGCAAGTTTTCTTATTTCATCTGCTACTACTGCAAAACCTTTTCCTTTTTCTCCTGCCCTTGCTGCTTCTATTGCCGCATTAAGAGCTAATAGATTTGTTTGCTCAGATATTAATTGTATAGAATCCGACATCACTTTTATTTGCTCAACAATCTCACCTTTTTTAATTGCTTGTTCCATACTTTTTTGCCTATTAACATATATATTATAGGTCTCAATTCTAGTCTTTTGTGCATTTTCCTTCATGCGATTAGCTCTATCAAGTATCTTATAAGTTTCTTTTTTTGTACTTATTGCACTTTCTCTAAGGTGCTCTGACTCAGTCAAAGCAATCTCAACAGAGCTAGATATCTCCTCAATTTCTGCATTTATTTCCTGCATACCTGCTGATATTTCTTTTACTGACTCATTTACTATTTCAGATTTCTTATCAATATCAATATATATATCCAATAGTCTTCTTATTGATTCACTAACATTCTTACTATTATCCTTTATATCTAATACTAATTTTTTGAAGTTCTTTTTCATTCCTTCAAAAGCTCTCCCTAAGTCTCCAACTTCATCTCTTCTTATTATTTTTTTCCCATCATTGTTTCTTGTAAAATCTCCATTTGCTATGTATTTTAAGCTTTCATCCATTCTAATAATATCTTTTGTTATTATATTTTCAATAATCACTGAAATGACCACCCCCTAAAATTACTAATATTGGAATTATTTTACTCATAATAGCAAATATAACACTACTTACTTTCCTATTAATTATTAAATCTTCAAAGGCTGTTGAAACAATTACCTAACCATTATCTTCAATTGTCTGAATAGCAGCTATTTTAAATGTACCTGTTTTAGGTGAAATATATTTTATTATTCCTTCTTTTTTCTCAAATATATCTCTAAATACTTTGCTTTCCTCTATCATATTTTTCCCTTCAAATGCTGGATGTACTATCAATTTACCTGTATTATCAAAAATATACAAAAATCCTTTTCCGGCTATTTTATACTTTAAATTTTCAGGATACTCCTTTTCATCTCTATAAATTGATTTCCTTATTATCTTCTGTATTTCTTCATCTTGATATTTTCTTTCTCTTAGTTCTTTTATTATTCCTTTTGTCATAGTAACTTGATCATAAAGCCTTTCTTCTACTAACTCTGACATATTACTTTTCAAACTAATATGTAGACTATACCCTAATATTATCACTGTTACTGTAAATAATAACATTATAATACATGGAACTCTAACTCTTAATGATTTCAAACTTCCCTGTTGCCAAAACCTTATAAAACTCTATAATTTTGTTTAATTCCCTATTCATAGTGTCCCATTTTGCCTAAGCTACTTTGGTTTAATATAACACTCCGAAGGCGTAAATTCGGATACAACGAATCCTACATATGCAAATTACAACTACTTGTATTCACTAACATTTGCTTGGTTTAGGTAATATAGAGTTTATCAAGAATTCTGCAACAGTTCACCCCCCTCCATTCATTATATCTTGTGTGTTTATTTTTTATCAAAATTACTTTACCACTTATTATGATAATTTTCAATTATAATTCTAGAATTTCTAAAATTATAATCTATATTTTATAAATATCAAATAATAAACCCTAAATAAAATCATTCTTACTTCATTATATTAATATTATATAACCTCTCTGCAATCATTTAGTTATCATTTTTTAACAACGAAAGCCGCCATTACTGGCGACTATCTTTTTTAGGTATAATATTATTTTTTTGTAATTTAATTTATAATTTGGTATGCAAAATAAGTATAAAATACATTCTTTTAGTGCTTTTTCTTCATCAGCTAGCCTGCAAAATAAAATTTACCCTTCAAACTTTATATTTGCTATATATTCCCTCTACTAAAATAATTGCCGAATTAAGATTTAAACTAATGTATTTTTGAGGATCAGCTGTTACTATTTCTTTATCTACAATTACTTGCTCAATAATATCATTGTACATACCAGTTAGTCTAATTACTTTTGCAAAAGAAGATATTAAAACTTCTAAATCACTTTTATCCATTCTTTGCATATCTATTCCGTATAAGAAATCATTGATCATAAAGAAAAGATCATTTAGGTCTTCTTTATATTTTTTAACTGTAACTGCATCAAACTTATTTTCTAACATACTTCTCCTCCCCTATATACTTTTTTATAAATATATGTATTCACATAACTTATAGAACTATAACTTATCTATGTATATAAAAAAAATGGGTTGATGAATTTAAATCAGTTAAGTCAGCAGCTGCTGCTATGTCTTTTATATTTTGTAATGCTGATAAAGGGACTATTTTAGATATTGTTGAAAATAGAAAATTACATTTTCTTGAAAAATATTTCTTAAGATACTAAAAAAAAGCTCGTTATTCTGTTAAAAGAATTGTTATGGATATGTATTCACCATATATGACACTTGTTAAAAAGCTATTTCCAAAAGCTAAAATTGTAATAGATAGATTCCATATAATTCAGCTTTTTCATAGAGCTTTTAATAAAACTCGTATAAAACTTATGAACTCTGATGATAAGAATTATTATAAATATAAAAAATATTGGAAATTGCTCTTGAAAGATGCCTCTAAAGTAGATTATGTTAAAATGAGTTTTCATCGTAGTTTTAAGAAGAATATGCGAGAAATAGATATTATTAATTACTTACTAGACCAAAATTCTGAACTAAAAGCTTCATACAACCTTTATCAAAGTATTTTACATGCTGTTAAAACAAAAAATTATCAGTTACTTGAGAGCATTCTTAACAATAATCATTCAGATATATCTAATTACATGAAAACATCTATTAAATCTATTAAAAAGTATAAAGACTATATAAAAAATACATTTAAATGCGATTATACAAATGGATTAATCGAAGGAATTAATAATAAAATTAAGGTAATAAAAAGGATTTCATTTGGCTACAAAAGCTTTTTTCATTTCAAGAATAGAATACTTATAAGTCAAGATTTACTAAAGTTAAAAGCCGTCTAAAACCTATTCGGTTTTAAACGGCCAACAATTAACTTTGTGATTCTCTTTACCAACACTATTTGACAAAGAGCCTTTATTAAATAAATCTAGTCTTATATAAATAAAAATCATCACTTTTCTTGATTAAAAATTTGAAGTTTACACAAATTTATTTATAGACTCTCTTCTACATTTTTCAATCACTATTTTCCTCCTTAATAATTTATTTTTATATTTATTTATAGAATTTTAAATTGAAAATTATATTACTTTGCACATATTAATATCTCACTAAATCTCTTTCATTTATGTTTAATAAAATGGATTTGTTTTTTTATATTCTAATTTTAAAGCTCCTAGAATGATCGATCCTCTAGGAGCTTGTTTTTATGTAATAATTATTTAAAAACATACTTTTACATTTATCTTTATACTTAAAATACATATAATTTAAATAAACCAAAATTATAATTTATTACTTTTTCTCAAAATTATTAACCTTCGTAATTCCTTTTAACTCCCAAGTATTAGTTTTACTATTTAAACTGTATTCTATATATACATCTCCTAAAATTGTTTCGCTAGAACCTTTTAATTCTAAATGAGTTAACAATACAATAGTATTGCCATAATAAAAAGGTGTTTTTTTATTAATTTGTATATTTTGTATTTCACCTTCTTCAATTATCCAATAATTTCCCCAAAAACCACCTTGATACATGAATTTGTTTCCTACAACATCTTTTTTTATAGTATCAATATCATTGGTCATATCTTTCAACAACGTAAAACTAAAAGGCTTAGGTGTATCTATTTTTTCCAACTTCCAGCCATGGCTTTCATCATACTTAAAAGCAAGATTAATAATTCCTTTAACTCTTATATTTTCTTTTTCTAATTCTATTTCAGCCTTCACATTATCAGTGTATCCATTCAAATCAGTATTTTGCTCTATTATATTAATTTTCTTAATTTCTTTTTCATTATCAATATCCCAATAATAATCCCAAGAATCTCCATATTCTATATTTTGTATATAATTCGGTATAGATTTATATACAAGCATATTCTTTATAGTGTTGTTCCCAACACCTGATAGAAGTTTCTTCTCTGCCTTTGTCATCTTGATACTATCTATGTTCCATTTATTTTCATAGACATTAAAACTACATTTTAAATTTATATCTGCATTTAATTCCTCTGTATCATTTTTAGAAATTAATTCAATACTAATATCATCTTTCATTTCTTCTTTATTAGTTTTTCTATCCTTTATAATTAGTTTCTTAATTTCATCTTCCTTTTTAATACCCCAAGTTATATATCTATCTGCATTATTATATTCAAGATAAGAACCTTCAAGTAATTTTTTTATATCTTTTTCTTGAAGCAATTTTTCGAGTTTTAATTTGATAAGATTATCATCTACACTTTGGATATTCTGTATTTTCCATCCTTGTTCCGGTATATATTTATAACTAATTCTTATCTTATCTTTAATATTAATAAATTCTTTATTTAATACTATATCTCCTAAAATTATATAACTTCTTTCTTGTTTGTTTACTTCCTTTTCAGTTATATTAAAAGTTTGAATTTCTTTAATAGAACTAATTTTATATTCGCCATATTTATTATAATAAGACTTCCCAACCATATCTTGTTTTGTTTCTTGTACACTAGGAATAGATGTTTTACACCCTACAAGTATAAAAGCTACCATTGCTAATAAAAATGATACAATGATATTCTTTTTTCTTATCATATTTTCCACCTACTTAATTAAATTTTTAAAAATATAAATTCTCCCATTTTTTTTATAAACTTTTTAAAATGTTCTTTTACATCTTTTGATACTACATTTAATAGTTTGTCAGGCTTGCATATACCAAAAGATACTGATAAAAAAGAAATTACAGAAAATGCAATTAGACCATAACTTTTTTCTCCATACCATGTATTATTAGCAATATTAATATTGTTCATAGTTCCTATTAACATAGATAAACAACCCACTATTTTCATTACTAGCGCTAATTGTTCATTTGAATCAACATTAGGATTTTCATGGATTTTATAACTTAGAGTTGCCCATAATATTAAAAATACAATCGGAAATCCAAAACTTATAAAGCCACTTACTAACCCTAAAAGTCCCAACATAACAATATAAATATATAAAGCAGCATAATCAATTTCTTTGACTTTCTTTGCTATCCACCAAATTCCTGTACCTATTCCCATAAAAGTCTGTCCTAATCTAGTCAAAAACTCTACTAAATTCCCTGTTCCAAAAGATGATGAAAGACCTGTAGCTAAATTAAAAGCATTAAAAAACATGTCAAATACAGAAAAGAAAAATGGTGTACCTAACCATATTAACCAACCAAATATAAAAGTAATTACAGCTAAAATAACAGGTATAGTTACAAGCATATAATATAAACCGTTTACTAAAAAATGTACAATCACAATAGATACTACTATTATTCCTGACTTTGCAAGCATACTATCAAAACTGAATCCTTGGCTAACAAAAACAGGTATCATAAAAAGAAATACTAATACATACAGCACCCCTAATATAGCTGAACCACTTTGAAGTTTTGCCAACCAACTTCCCAAAGCCAATGATTTTTTTGCTTGACCTTGATTTTCTTCTGAAAATATTTCACTCATATGATAATTCCTCCTTTTTTATATTATAAATATTAGTTCAAAACAAAATAAGATTTACTCTTAAAAATATAATCACTTTGTCAAGGTAATATTTTCTTTTTTTACATAATACAAATATATTTTACATTATTTTAAATAGAAATTCTATATGTAGAACCTATTTATTGTATACAAAAGAAATATCAATAGATAATATATTTAATTTTGAAAATCCTAATAAAATAAATAGGAATAGTGTGCATTGTGTTTGCACTCTATTCCCTTATGCTGTAGCTGTTGCCATGGCCTTTTTATTAAAACAAATAAAAATTTACACTTTAATTTATTTTCACAATTTATACATATACTACATTTTATTCTATATTATTCCAGAAATTTTTTAGATAAACTTACTAAAAATGCTGATGAAAGAAATATTCCTATTAATCCTTCAAAACCGGCAATAAGTTTAATTATATATTGAGGTGATATATCTCCATATCCTATAGTTGTAAAAGTTATAATTGAAAAATACAAAATATTACCGAGTTTACACCATGTATTTTTTTCTAGAAACTTACTAAATAATAAATTCAATTGATTTTTTTCATAATAGTCATATAGTAATGAAAAAGTATTTTTACTTGCAATAGCACTTTCATTATATTCTAAATGATTTGGAAATAAACAATATATAAAAAAAGAACAAAGAATTACTAAACCTATACTTATAAGGTTTCTTTTCCAACTAGTAAAATACTTTGTTGTTTTTTCAATAATACAACTCATAATTAGATCAACTTGTTTGAAAAACTTTTCTTTAGAAAAAGACATATTTTTTACTAATTCTCTTTTTTCTAATCTCTCATATTTTTTATATAAATAATAAGTACATAAATACGGTTCTAATTTTCCATTTTCCTTATATATTTGACTTGCATAAAATAAAGTCCATTTATTAGCTTTATTTAATGAATCAATATTATTTTTTAAATATGATTCATATATGTTTATATCTTTATCTAATATAAAAACCTTAAACTTATCTTTTTCTAACATTTCATAATCTAAATAACATTTTCCATGAAAATTTGTTCTATAAAATATAATTTTACCTTTTACTTTTTCCTCATAATCAAGCTTTAAATCAACCCATTCATAAAAATTTGAGTTTGAAAAATTTAGTATTGAGTTATCATTTAATTTGATATCCTTAAAACGTGAAAAACTTTTAATCGTAGCTTCTGTAAAATTACATAAGCTATTAAGAGTAATATTTATAAAATTTAATTCTTTTTGAAAAGTAGCCTTATAAAAATCAAGTTCTTTTTGAAATAAAGAATCTATTATTTCAAACTTTTTCTCATAAATAGTATTTTTAAAAGACATCTTAATTTCAAAAATACATTCTTTAAATGTAACATCATCTTTAAATTTAGAATCATCAAAATTTATATAATTTTCTAATTTACAATCTTTTTTAAGACAAAAATCACATTCTTTAAAAGCAATACCATATTCAAATTCACATTTTCTAAATACCAATGTATCTTTAAATATACAATTTTTAAAATATAACTCAGTTTTAAAAGTCAGATTATAAAAACTTATGTCATTAAATATACAATTTCTAAATCCTACATAATACTCATTCTCAAAAATATCTACATAAATACTTTTTTTTAAAATGAAATCTTCAAGAAATATTAAGTTACAAATTTTCAAGTGAGAAGTTATAAACGCATTTGATTCATCTATTATATAATCAGATGTTATTATAGCTCCAATATTTTTATTGCACGTTTTATTTGTACCACCATACTTTTGTAAAAATTCATTAACTTCTTCTTTATTTCTCAAGATATAATATTTAAATTTAATATTTTCATCTTCTTTATTAGATTCTATATAAATAAAATCTTCATTCAATAACTCTTTAGAATTTATTAAATTTTTGTCTATATCACTGTATTTATATATGTGTTTTTCTTTAGCTAAATACATAGTTTGCCTCCTAATACTTGTAAAACATATATGTATATGATATATGAAAAAAAACATTTTCAAAAGTACTTTTTTGGAAATTCATAGCACTATGTAAAAATTTCTAACTTCATTTGCCATGGCAATAAAATAAAAACCTCAAATATATTCTTCATAAATAAAATCACTATCTCAATCTGGCTAATATTAGGCATTTCCTAGCCTTTGGCTACTCACCCTAAAATTAGCCTAGTCTTTGATTTATGAAAATATACTGCTATATGCCATGGCTAGTCTTAAGCATCTCCTAACCTTTTGGTTACTCAGCTTAACACTAGCCAGTATCGTCATTATATAAAATTTTCATTGTACAAATATTAAGTAACATTATAAATATAGCTAACGCATCTATTGGTCTGTTGCCGCAATCCAACATTTATTTTATTCATTATATAAAGTTTTCTGAATATCCCTCGCCTAATAGTGTCATCTGCCTTCGCTCCGATTATTCAAACAAATTTTTTTCTTTAGGGACAAATAGTAGGGTCAAAAATTTCTTTACATAATCTCCACTACATCAGATAAAATCAGCAAATACAAGGGTTATTCATAAAGTGTAGCCTTTTTTGGCTGCTATTTTTAGTTTATTAATATATGTCCAGTTGGATTTTGTTTTTATCTGAACCTATTTTTAGAAAGAAGAATATATATGAAAGCATAGTTAAAGCCTAGAGTTTTTTCTCTAGGCCTTATATATTTAAAGTACTTTTTGACTAGCATTTTTTATATTTGGATTTTTAGTATTTTTATATAAGTATTCTATATACTTTTTATCTTCTATAATTTCTTTAAAGCTTTTTCCTTTGTATTTTCCGAATGGAATAATTATATCAGGTACTGTCTCTATTATCTCTTTGTTCCTTTCTATATTTTCTTTTTCTATAATTTCAATTATCTTTATAAAGTCTTTTATGAAGTATTACTTCATCCATTGATTCTCTTTCACCATATTCTGGTGTAAGTTATTTACCATGGAAAAAATTATATCCAAGATCATCTTTTAAGTAAGTTGTTATACTTTCTATTACGTTTTGTTCTAATCATATCATGACATCTCCCCCTGTTTTTTTATATTTAGCCCTTTATTATTTATCTTATTTATTTTAAATCCCCTTATTAATATTTCTTCCTTATTATTTTAAAGTTCTATATTACTTATTTTATTCCTGTGATAAATATATAAAATATTAATACCTATTCTAAAAAATACTTTAATATAAGTTTTATGTTTTTAAATATTTAGTTATAAATCTCTTACAACATCTTCATCAAGAATTTCTTTTCTATTTTTCCAATCAGGCATAAGAACGCTTATGAAGTTATAAAATTTGCTGTTGTGGTTTCTATGTAAAAAATGAATTAATTCATGAAGAATTACATATTCAATACAATATTTTGGTGCTTTTATAAGTTCAAAGTTAAGAAGAATAATATTTTTATCTTCTACACAAGAACCCCATCTTGCCTTCATTGTTCTAATCATTATTTCAGGCTTTTTAACATTATATTTTTCTATGATAGGATAAACTTTATTCAGACATTCATTAAAAACTAAGTTTGCTTTTTTTCTTAACCATTTATCAAATAGTTGTTCTTTTCTTTTTTCATTTGATTTATCCTTTACATAAATGTATATATATCCTCTAAAATATTTTACATATTCTTCATTAGATTCAACTATTTTAAGCCTATATTGTTTTCCAAGATACTTAATTGATTCTCCACTTACAAATTCTATTTTTCTTCTTCTTTCTGGTTGAACATCTTTAAAATAATCAACATTTTTTAGTACCCATGGCGCTTTTTCTTTTACGAAGTTTAAAATAAAATCAATAGGTACTTTTTCATTAGCAGATATCATTATAGTCATATCTGGTTTTATATTTAAATTTATATTTTTAACTTTTTTTCTATGAAGTTCAAATTCTATAACCTTTTCATTATAGGTTATTGAGTATTTTTCCATATATCAATTACCACCTTAATATCTTCTAAGGGCTATGGTTTTAACATTCTCTATAATTTTATCTATATCTTCAAAATCAATTTCAATGTCCTTTTCCTTAGAGTAGTCATATAAAAAATCGTCTATTTCTTGTGCTATACGGTTGTGAACCTGTGTATTGTCATGCCAATCTACCTTACTATATTCATTTATTATTTTGTCAACTTCATTAGCTATATATCCTATCTCTTCATCTGTCAAAATTAAACTATCATTCTCAGGAGACATATATGTAGCTTCTTCATCTTGTACAACAAAACCTGTGCTTTCACATAGTATTTCCTTAATTACACCGTAGAATGCTTGAGCATGAGGATTGTTTTTTATATTTTTAGGATAATTTTCTTTAGATGGTCCATTTCTAAAGTCATTCATTATATCATTCATTCTTTGTAGATATTCAGCTTCAGAAATCCTCTTATCTTTATACTCTTGTAGAGTTTCTTCTATCCTTTGTGAAAACTTTTTATAATACGCAGGGTTTTCATCCCATTTAGCATTAATTCTTTTTGAAATTCTAGTTCTTATTGCATCTGCTTGTGCTCTTTTAGTATTAAGTCTTGCAAGTTCTTCTTCAAATCCTTTTTCGTCTAATATATCAACTGGATTAGTTATACGAATTACCTCTTCAGCAGATATATAATTATCCATTAGCTTTTGCATCTTTGCTTCATATTCTTTATAATCAATTGTATCTGAATATCTAAGCTTTATACTTTTTCTAAGCTCTTGATAGAATTTTAAATCTTTCTTATATTTATTAAGTTCATCTTGACTTAATGCATTATAAACTTGTTCTGACTCAAGAGCAATACCTAAATTTTTACTAAAATTACTAAGTAGACTATAAAATTCTTCTCTTAGTTCTTCATTAGCTAAAAATACTTCATATTCTTCTACATCATCTTTATTTTTTATTTTAGCAAACATGTTTACAAGTTCTGTATGATAATGTCTTAAAGTACCAATAATACTAATTACATCTCTAAGTGCTCCTTTTAAATCTTTTGGATCAAAGTTTTCAAGTCCAGCTCCTGAATACATATCCATGGCTTTATCCAATTTATCTAAAAGTCCACGATAATCTATTATAAAGCCATAATCCTTACCTTCATACAATCTATTAACACGAGCTATTGCTTGAAGTAATGTATGTTCTTTCATAGGCTTATCTACATATAAAACAGTAGCTCTAGGAGCATCAAAGCCAGTTAAAAGTTTGTCTACTACAATAAGAAAATCTAATTCATCTCCATTTATAAACTCATCCTTTATAGAATCTTCATAACTCTCTTCATTACCATATTTCTTCATCATTTTATCCCAAAACTGTTTAACTTTATCCTTTGACTTTTGATCAACAGCTTCATAACCTTCTCTTTGGTCTGGTGGAGATATTACAACTGCACAATTTAAGTCTCCTAAATCTTCAAATGCTTCAAAATATCTAATAGCTTCAGTTTTACTATTAGTTGCAAGCATTGCTTTAAATTGTGAGCCTTGTGTTTTATAATTTCTCATAAAATGCTCATTAATATCAAAGGCTATCATACTTATCCTTTGATCTGATGAAGCTATTTTTTCAAATTTACTCCATTTTTTCATTACTTCATCTTTTTGCTTATCATTTAGATTTCTTGTTATCATTTCAAGACGATTATCTATAGCTTTTCTATTTACAGTTTGTTCAACCATTTTTCCTTCATACAAAAGTGGAAGAATTGCTTTATCTTTAACACCATCTGCAATAGTGTATTTATGAATTAGTTTTCCAAATTTAATCATTGTATTTTTTTCATTTTTCATAAGTGGAGTTCCAGTAAAACCTAAATAACATGCATTAGGAAATACTTTTTTCATCTTTATATGAAGCTCTCCATATTGAGTTCTATGGCTTTCATCTACAAGAACAAAAATATCTCTTGATTTAACAGGATCTTGATTATTAGCAGCTTTATCAAATTTATGAACTAAAGTAGTTATAATATCTGCACTATTACTATCAATAAGCTCTATTAAATGTTTTCCAGATGTTGCTCTATTTGCGCAAAGTCTTGTATGGTTAAACGTTTTGTGTATTTGCTTGTCTAGCTCTACTCTGTCTGTAACAACTATTACCTTTGGATGACATTCTTTAAGCTGTGACAAAATATATTTTGCAAGCATTACCATTGTTAGAGACTTTCCTGATCCTTGTGTATGCCATATTACTCCTGATTGTCTATTTCCATTTTTATCATTTTCTTCAATAGTTTTGATAATTTCTTTTATTGCAAAGTACTGCTGATACCTTGTAACTTTCTTTACATCTTTATCATATATTACGAAAAATTTTGTAAGTTCTAAAAGTCTTTCTGGATGAAATAAAGATACAATATTTTTGTCTTGGATTGTTGGTATTCTATCATTTACTATTTTTTCAATTTTTTCATTTAGCCAACCTTCATTTTCTTCTTTCCAAACACTCCAAAATTTCTTAGGTGTAGCACATGTTGCGTATTTTGTTTCATTTTTATTTGTAGACATTACTATTTGAATAAATTTAAAAAGCTGAGGTATATAGTCTTTTCCCTGATTTCTAATCATTTGACTAATACCTTGCTCCATTGATATAGATGCTTTTTTACATTCAATTACTGCAAAAGGTATACCATTTACAAACAGTACTATATCTGGTCTTGCAGATGATTGTCCGTCTTCTTTTTCAACTGAAAATTCTTCTACAACATGAAATACATTGTTATATGGTTCTTCCCAATCTATATACCTAATATTAAATGATTGTTTTTTTCCATCTGGAAGATCTTCTTGATAACTTTTCCCAAGCATTAAAGTTTCATATATTTTTTCATTAGTTTTAACTAATCCATCTGTTAATGGTTCATCTATATCTAGTATTGCTTGATTTATATTTTTTTGACTAAATTTATATATATTTTTTTTGTATTCATATGAGTTAAGCTCATTAAGTTTTTCTTTTAATATATCTTTTAAAATTACGTTATATAAATTTCCTCTAAGCTTTTCAGCTTTTTCACTTTCTATATATTTATATCCAAGCCCCTTTAATAGTTGAATTGCTGGTATTTGTGATATATTTCTTTCATCATAATCTCTCGCCCTTGGCATTGTATCTCCCCCTAAACCTTTACTCTTACTTTTCCTGTTAAAAGTAACTGCATAAGTCCTTTTTTCTGCTCTTTAAGTGCTTCAAGTTCTTTTTCTAGAAGTTTTATTTCTTTTGACATTGCATCTAAGAAATTAGATATACTTTCCTGCTCTAAAAGTCCAGGTATTCTAGTATTGAGTCTTAATAGAGGTTTAATGTTTATATATATCTGTGTTCCACCCTGTGATATTGAAAATATTTTCCGATGGAATTCATCACTATTAATTAGATAGTACAAATATTTACTTAATACAAGCTCATTATTAACTACTAACCTTGCAGTTCTCTGATTAAATATATATTTGTTATCTTCATCAATTAGTAATACTCTTCCAATAATTCGTCCTTCCTTTGTTTTATCATTCAAAACCATTGCTAAATCATTTTTATTTAAGACATATTTTTTTGTTTCCTCATTTAATTCCACTAGAATACCTTTGTCTATATATGTTCCATCTACAGAATAGTTGCCTATTGAAATTACTTTAAGCCCAGTTTCTTGATTAAAATATTTTTCTAAGGATTTGCTATTATAACACTCTACAATATCTCCTAATTCAACTTTCTTCCATTCTCCATCAAATCCAGGAAGCCTTACTTTTCCAGTTAATAAATTTTGCATAAGTCCTTTTTTCTGCTGTTTTTTCTGTTCAAGTAGTTTTTCTTTAAGAGCCATGGCATTATCCCAAGTTGAAAGTATTTTACCTATCGCTTTACGCTCATATTGTTTAGTTGAATAAGGAATTTTTAAATTTTGTACATCTTTATTATTTATTGCAGGATAGTTTGATCCAACCAATAAACTATTAATCTGTTTTTCAATTTCATAACTAAATAAATTTTGATAAATTAAATCTATGTCATTTATATTTTTACTTGATATAACAGCAAAACCAGTTGAACAAATGCAATCAGAAGTTTCAAAACTAGCTTTAGCAAAACCTTTAAGGTAAGGTCTTACTGTACTCATTAAAATATCATTTGTATTAAAAATTCTTCTTGCTCTAGAAGGCAAAGAATTGAAAGAAATTTTTTCATTAGGATGTTTAATATTTCCATTATCAACACAAGATAAGTCATAATAATAAAACATACAATTTTTATCAACTGAATTATCTAAAGATTTACTGTTAATATTTGATATATCTTTCAGTTTCTTAACTTCCCAATCTACAGGTATAATACCAACCTTAGTTTTCTTATATCCCTCTGGAATTTCTCCTCTATTTATCATATCTATTCTTTCTTTTATCTCCTGCTTCAATTTCCTCACCTACTTTCCACTTGTAAGCTTCTTTTTATTTCCTATAAGCTTTAATTTTTTCTTTTCTTCTCTTTCAATTTGCTTTATACTTTTTTGGGGAGTTGGTAAATCTTCTGGCATAGTACCACCTAATTCTTTTATAGTTTGCCTTACTTTTGCTCCAACTTCAAAGTGTGCATTATTTGCATTATCTTTTCCTTTAATATTTTCACGTCTTAGTTTTTCTTCTGTTTGTGTTGCTCTAAACAGATTAGCTGCAAGTTCTGTACTTCCCATATGATCAAGTATTTGTTGACTTTTCTTTAAGCCTTTTTTTATATGAATATCTTTAGCAGTTAATCCTCCATAAAGTCCCATATAGCCATGATTTTGAAAAATTGCATATTCTATATTAGTTTTAACACCTGCATTATGAGCTGCTTCTACTAATTTTTTATTATGTTCTTTTAATTCATTTCTAATGGCAAGTCTTTTTCTATCTTCATCCATTAACTCAAATTCATTTTGTAGTTCTTGTTTTCTTGTTTGAACTGCAAAATAAGTTTGTCCCAGTGCTACAACTTCTTTTCTTGGATCTGCATTTTGTACTATAAGATAACAAGCATATCTCGATAGCATTATATCGTCTATTTCTCTTTGAGCACCCGAACCTAACTTAACCATTTTTCCCACGTGGGAAAAATGGTCTAAAATATCATAATTGCTATTTTTACAAGCAATTTTTGCTTTTTCAATAACATTTAAGAATTTATCCCATCGCTTATATTCTAAAATTTGCTGCAAATCTCTTGCATACCAAAATTCTTGATCGTATTCATTTATATTTTTTATATTTTCAAAAACACTTTCATTGTATTTTTCAATCTCTCCCATATTAAAGCCCTCCTTTATAATCCAAGTTCTTCAATGTATTTTGCCATTTGCTTTTCTACTTCTTTAAGCTCAGCTTTAATATTTGCTATATTTTCTTTAACTGCATCCATATCAACAGGTTCTTCTTCTTCAAAAGTATCTACATATCTTGGAATATTTAAGTTATAGTCATTTTCTTTTATTTCATCTATTGTTGCTACATAAGAGTATTTATCTATACTTTCATATTTTTCATAAGTATCAACTATTTTTTGAATGTCTTCTTCTCTTAATACATTTTGATTTTTACCTTTTTCATAATTTCCTTCCCCTGATGCATCTATGAAAAGAACTTCTTTTTTAGTTCTGTTCTTTTTAAACACTAATACACAAGCAGGTATTCCAGTTCCAAAGAATAAGTTTTCTGGAAGTCCTATAACTGCATCTAAAAGATTCAGTTCTATAATTTGTTTTCTTATTTTTCCTTCTGAAGCTCCTCTAAATAAAACTCCATGAGGTAGAACTACTCCCATTCTTCCATTTTCAGCAAGTGAATAAAGCATATGTTGAACGAAAGCATAATCTCCTTTTGAACTAGGAGGAACTCCCCATTCAAATCTTCTATATGGATCAAGTGATGCTTCCATTTTAAACTTTTTATCAGTATTAGTTTCACCAGCAAAGCCCATAGCCCATTTGTCTAAACTAAATGGAGGATTTGAAACTATAACTTGAAACTTCATAAGCTTATCATCTTCAAGATGAAGTGGATTTGATAATGTATCTCCCCAAGCTATACGAGCATCATCTATTCCATGAAGGAACATATTCATTTTACAAAGTGAATGTGTTTGTCCATTTCTTTCTTGTCCATATATTTGTGCTTTTTTATTTGGAACTTTATTAAATGCTTTTATAAGAAGTGATCCTGAACCACATGTTGGATCATATATTCTGTCATTTTCCTCAGGTTTTACAAGTCTTGCAAGTAATTCAGATACCATAGATGGTGTAAAGAATTCTCCACCTTTTTTCCCTGCATCAGATGCAAATTTTGCTATCATATATTCATATGCATCTCCTATTACATCATTTCCTGATAATCTTGAAGGTCTAAGATTTAATTTATTAAAGTCTTCTAATAAATGTTTTAATATTGCATTTCTTTCTTTAGGTTTTCCTAAAACAATTTCACTGTTAAAATCTATATTTCTAAATACGCCTCTTAATTTTCCTTTGTTTTCTTCTTCTATATGTTCTAGTGCTTTATTTATAATGTCTCCTATTTCTGAATCATTTCTTTTGTCATATAAATATTCAAAAGTAGATTTTTCATCAAGAACGAATCTTTCTCTTGCCATGGCTCTTTTTATTCTTTCTTCATTTCCATCATATCTTTTTGCATATTCTTCATAGTGTTCCTTATATGTATCACTTAGATATTTAATAAATAGCATTACAAGAATATAGTCTTTATATATTGATGAGTCTATTTTACCTCTGAATGTATCACAGGCCTGCCATAATATATTATTTATTTCTTCTTGATTTATTTTTTGAGTCATTTATAATGCCTCCTTTTAATTTATTATACTGTTTATAATTGATTTATTTAAAGTTTCTTTTTCTTCAATTAAATTTTTGAGCAATTTCTTCTCTCTTATATGAAGCTTATTTATTTCAACCATTCTTGTCTGTATATCTTTTGAAAATTCTTTAACTATAAAGCTTTTTAAAAAATTTGTACTAATAGTAGATATAGCTGATCCAACAGCAAACTTATTTATATGTCTTTTACCATAGTCTGAATTTAGATATAAAGCTAAAAACTCTGGAAGTATATCTTTATTATTTTTTAATCTTATAACACTAAAAAGAGATGGTATTACAACTCCTTCTAAATTTTCTTCTATATAAACTGCTGTATACGGACTACTTAGTCTTATTATTACATCTCCTTTTTTAGTTAAATACAAAGGCGATAGTAATTCACTACTTTCAAATTCTTCAAGTTCATTTATGTTTATTTCTCCATGTTCTTCAAAACTTTTAAGAGTAAGTATTTTATATATTTTTTCTGGAGAAGATTTAGCTTTTTTGCGAGATAAAACAAGTCCTGTTCTAATTTCAGCTATATTTTCAAGTTTCATTAAATCACCTCCTACAATTTCCATTTTGTTATTTTTATGGTATAACAAAATAAAGTTTATTGTCAATAATATTTTTTGTTATAATTTAAAAATAACCCAGAAAATTTTCTCTAGGTTATCCAACAATATAAAGATACATATCTAAACTAGTATCTACTGCTTTTTCTATAATTTTAATAAAGTCAGTATAATCATTATCTACACTTGCTTTTTCTAATGCATTCATGTACTCATCTCTATCTTCCATTTTAATTACACAAATAGGATACCCACTTCTCATTAATATTAAATTAGTAAGAAGTCTTATTACCATCTATAAAAGAATGTATATAAGTAAATTTATGATGAAATATTGCTGCAAGTTCTACTGAATGAAGCTTTGTCTTGTTTTCATTGTACGTATCTGCTCCAAAAACTTAATCCCAAATCCCAGGAATGAAGCTTTGTCTTGTTTTCATTGTACCAACAAATCAATTCTCTCATTTGATCTTCTACTAAAAAATGCTGCGGTAGTCTATGTTTACTACCACTTATTAACACATTTACATTTCTATATATTCCTGCATTTTCATTGTTTATACTTTTTAAAATAATATAATGAATATTTTTAATAACTGTTTCACTAATATCTATATCTTTTCTTACTATATCTTCTATATAATCTATTGCTTCTTTAGGAGCTTTAAAAATGGCTGTATATCCTTATCAACTTATAAAACAAAATCCTATGCAATATGTTTCTATGCCAAAATATAATACTAGAAAAACAGATAAAGAAGATTTAAAAGTTATATCTATAGATGATTTTAATAAAATAATAGATAGATTTCCTTTTATAAAGTAGTTTTTATATACCTTTGCAAATATCTTTTAATACCAGGAATGAGAGCTTCAAAAGTATATGGTCTTACTTGGGGTTGTATAGATTTTGAAGAAGGAAAAACATTAATTGATATTCTTAAAAAACATAAAAAATACCAATTAGAAAATAAACTTAAATATGGTGAATACTACAGTAATAATTTATACAAATTTGAAGAAGCTAATAAACAATATAATAATGCTAATTTAGTTTGTACTAAAGAAAATGGAGAATTAGTATCTACTGACAGCTTAAAATATTTAAGTAGAGTTGTAAATTATGAGCTTGGTATTAATTTTAATTTTCACTCTTTAAGACATACTCATGCTACTATTACTATTCTTTTAGAATCTGGAGCAAATATACAAGACATTCAAAAAAGATTAGGTCACAGTAAATTAGCAACAACTATGGACACTTATTCACATGTAACAGATAAAATGAATCAATATAGTGTAAATAGATTTGAGCAAGCATTAAATTCCAAAATAAAATAATTTGCCACCGAACAAAATTCGACGGTGGCAAATGGGTGGCAAATAGCTATTTTTATAATATTGAATTAGCTGAAATCCAGTTATTTTCTAACTATGCGACAAACCGTTTCCACATGTGTTTTGATAGAGTAATGATAGTATTTCGCAGAAATAATAGGTTTACCCCCTTTTATCCCCCCTCTTTTTTTTACGTAAAAAACACCTCATATGTTTCCATATGAAGTGTATGATCTAGATGTCTAGTGCCATCCATATTATAAGAATTTGTGAAGCCTAATCCTCTTATATTTTATTTTCTTTGTAAAAATATGACATTTCCCTCATTATCATAAAAGGTAAATTCGGACAAATCTATATCTTCAGTATTGTATGATATATAAAAAGCTTTTTCATTATCTTTTAAATTTATATCTTTTAACGGAGTCATTTTGGGTAACTCATAAACTTGCATCGTTAATGTGTTTAATTTTAAAGCTTCTTGAGCCATTAAAATCCCTTCTTCTTCTGATCTAGCACAACTTATACATTCAGGTATATCTGGAAATGATATAGATATTCCATAAGCTTCTTCTTTTTTATCATACTCATTGTAATCAAAAATAGCATAATATCCTATTTTCATAAAATTTCCTCCGTCATAAATGGTATTATATCAAAATTTCTCAAATATTCTACATATTGATTAATAATTGAACATATGTAAATTTCGTTACCCATTTTTATCCCCCTGACACTAAAATAGAGTAGCAACTTAGCTACTCTACATACTCTTTTAACTCCCCATTTATACGGTTGGGGTTTTACCGATTCTTTCGTTTCTAATATTATTATACACATTAAGTGCAATATTAACAACAACTTTTTATAGATTTTTATATTATCCCTAAGAATCAACTAGTTCATCTGGCACTGCACTAAAATATTCAATACAAATCCACAAAACTCCTTCTTTTTTACCAATTTGTACATTCCGCATGAATGTAAAATCCCTATAAATAAAAACTTCCTCAGTCTTAATCTGAAGGAGCATCTTATACACTATTAAATTCATTCAATAACCTTTAAAAGCCTTAATTTCAACCTATTTCTTCTCTATCAACACTACCGTTTCAACATGCATTGTATGGGCAAACATATCAACTGGTTGAATTTCTTCACATTTATATCCTCTTTCATCTAAATACGCTAAATCTCTAGCAAGAGTAGATGGATTACAAGATACATAAACAACTCTTTCTGGCTTCATATTTACAATAGTCTCAAGTACCTTTTCGTCACACCCTTTACGAGGTGGATCAACTACAACTACATTAGCTCTTTTCCTTTCTTTATATAAATCAGGAACTACTTCTTCTGCTTTTCCTACATAAAATTCTGTATTATCTAAATTATTCATTTTAGCATTTACTTTAGCATCTTTTATTGCATCCTCTACTATTTCAATACCATATACTTTTTTAGCTTTCTTAGCTAAAAACAGTGATATAGTTCCTATCCCACAATATATATCAAATACAGTTTCATTTCCTGTTAGATTTGCATACTCTAAAGCTTTATTATATAAAACTTCTGTTTGAATAGGGTTTACTTGAAAAAAAGAAAGTGGCGATATATTAAACTTAAGATCATCTATATAATCTTGTATAATCCCATATCCATATAAAATCTTATTCTCTCTTCCAAGTATAGCATTCCCTTTTCTAGTATTTATATTTAAAACTAATGTCTTGAATCCAGGTATATTCTCTTTTAATTCATTTATTAATTCATCAGTATGTGGTATATCTTGTCCATTAGCTACAAGAACTACCATTACCTCTTTAGTCTTAAATCCTACTTTAGTAACTAAATGTCTTAGTAATCCTTCATGTTTTTTTTCATCATATATGCTTATTCTGAATTTATTTATATACTCTTTTATTATCTTAACTATTTTATCATTTACATCATGTTGTATAATACATTTATCAGTAGGTATTATTTCATGACTCTTTTTCTTATAAAATCCAAGTACAGCTTCATTATTATTTTTTCCTATTGGAAATTGTGCTTTATTTCTATACCTAAAAGGTTCATTCATACCTATAGTATCATGTATTTTTACATTTTCTATTTTACCTATTCTTTTTATAGTTTCTTTAACTAAATTCGTTTTAATTTCTAGCTGCTTTTTATAATCAAGATGCATTACTTGACATCCACCACAATCTATTAAATCATCTGAACATTTCCTATTTACTCTAAAAGGAGATTTCTCTATTATTTTTACTATTTCACCTTCTGCATAGTTCTTTTTTGATTTTATTATTCTAACTTTTATTTTATCTTGTATAAGTCCACCTTCAACAAATACAGTGAATCCTTCGTATTTTCCTATCCCAACTCCCCCATGGCCAATATCTACTATATCAACTATATACTTTTTTCCTTTTTCTAACATAAATTCTCTCCTTATATTAAATTTCATCTATTAATATTACCAAAAAACAAAACGCATATAAAGTATTAAATTAAAAAAGTCTTCATTCTAAAGATTTTAAATGTAGACTTTTTTGAAATTTCATGACGCCAACGAGTCCTAACGGACTCCGTTGCTTAAAATTCATAACGGAATTTATATTTATCCACAATTTAAATAGGAATATAATTTCCTATTCGTTATAAAAAAGCCTTCATTTAGAAGACTTTTTAATAACAAGTTTTTATTAACTTTAAAAGTAATATAATTGCTTTTATACAAATAAATCTTTACTTTTATATCCTCTATAACCTTGTACTAGTGCAAGTGTTAAAAGTATAAGTGCAAGAATTGGAGGTATAGTAACTAATGCTTTAGCTACTGAAATTGACCTTCCTGTATCCTGTATAACTTTAGAAATTGCTATTTGATAATTAGAAAATGCATAAATGCCGTATCTTATCCATATAAAAGAAGTCATAAGTGCAACTGGAACTACCGAAAGACTCATATAAAGTCCATTTATAGATCTATTTTTAACACCTTTTATTCCTAAAAATATAGGAATAAAAAATACAGCTGGAAGTATAAATCCAAAATACTGAGGTGATAAAGCTAAAAATAATATAGTAGTAAAAATAAAGCTTCTATAATACTTATTTACATAATTTGAACTTCCTTCAAAATCTCCCTTTGCAGCTTTTAAATATCTAATATATACTTCTATTTTATGAGTGTTTTCTTTTGAATTTCTATCTTCTTTGAGTTCTTTTATAAGATTTTTACCTTTATTACAAAGAGAATCATAAATATTACTTAAATCTGTAGGAACATCTAATTTCTCATATTGATTTGAAATACTAGATATTTGATTTAAATATTTTTCTCTTTTAGATTTATTAATATTTTTTAAACTTTTAACTAAATCAGATAATTGCTTTAATGTATTTATTAAAGTTAAAGCCTTCATCGAACCACCTCCAATAATTCATCAAAAAATTCAGAAAATACCTTCGATTTATTTTACCATATTTTCTATATATTTAAAACCCCACCAATATGGCGGGGGTTTTTTTATTTTTGATTTTTTAAAAGAGGTCTTAGTGTAACAGCAATGCTTATAAATATAATTGACCACACTGTAATCATAAAACCAAGTGCTGCACTAGTCATAATTAATCCCTCCTTAATTAAACACGAATAGAAACTTTATTTTCATCAAGCTCTTTAGCGTATTTAGTCTTAATAGATTTATATGATTGCATAAAGCCTGCAATAAATACAACAAATATAACAACCCTTGCTCCATTAACCCATGGAACCAACTGAGGTGATTTTTCAACAAAAGATGGAACTAATTTAAAGTATCCAGCTTTAATGTAATCTATTGTTGAGAAGAACAACAAAATAATTGTAACTAAAGGAGTTAATGTTTTATGGAATAGATTAAAGAACCATTTTGGTATTTTCCATATTCCTCCTCTATTCATTTCTTCTAAAGCTTTATCTCCCATAAGCCATGCAGCAACAACAACCTCTAGTACTCCAAGAACTATAAGCAGATAAGAACCTACCCAGTTGTCTACTTCTGTTAAATATGCAAGATCCGCTGTTTTAGTTAAAATTGGCTCAAGTCCAACTGGCAGACCTACTACTATATATCCAATGAACACTATCCAAGCAGCTTTACTTCTTTGAATACCTAAATCTTCTTCCATTAAAGCAACTAAGTAGTTGTACATTGCTATAGCAGAAGTAAATCCTGCGAAGAATAATAGTAAGAACCAAAGCGAACCAACAAATTGTCCTCCACCCATTGATCTAAATACGTTAGGAAGTGCTATAAATGAAAGACCAACTCCAGCACTAACTCCTTCAGGTCCCATGAAAGCATAAGCTATAGGTATAACTGCTGTTCCTCCAAGTATAACCTCAGCAAATTCATTCAACGAAATAGTTGCAAAAGATGATACTACAACATCATCATCTGGTTTTAAGTAAGAAGCATAATTACATATAATACCCATTCCTATAGATAATGTAAAGAATACCTGTCCTGCAGCTGCAATTGCTGATTTCCATTTAAGTGCACTAAAATCAGGATTCCAAATATAATTAAGTCCCTTCATAGCTGACCAATCTGGATTTACTGGACTTCCTATAGTTAAAGCTCTTATCGCAAGTATTATACCAAAAGTATAAAGTACAGGCATCATAAGCTTTGCCCAAGCCTCTATACCTTTTTGAACCCCTCGCATAACTGCAAATGCAAGTCCTGCTAACGTAAGCACCCAGAAAATAAATACCATTGATGGATTTTGAACATACCCTACAAATATTTCACCAGTAGATTTAGCAGTATCCATATATCCACCAGTTACTGATAAGAAACTGTATCCTAATGTCCATCCTATAATATGATTATAGTATGAGTTAACAAGTAATGTTACTGCAAAAGCCATCGATCCACAAACAGCTCCTATTATTGCAGCATTTCTTGGTTTAGTTCCTTCTCTAGCTTGTAGATAAACCATTGGTCCAAGTGTTCCATGACCATATTTACCACCATAACGTCCAAGATTCCATTCAATAAGCATAACAGGTATACCAATTATAATAAGTGCAGCAAAATATGGAATCATGAAGGCTCCGCCACCATTACTAGCAGCTTGATAAGGGAATCTCCAGAAGTTACCAAGTCCTATGGCATTTCCTGCCATGGCCAAGATAAGCCCTATCTTAGACCCCCAATTTTCTCTTGAATTTGACATTTAAATATCCCTCCTTTATTTTTTTAAATATTAGTTTGTATATATGTATATGTATTTTGGGTAAATATTATACACGATACATATATTTAGTTATTATTATACTATTTCAAATTATATTAATCAAACGATTTTTCCAATTTTTCTGAAATTTAATTTTTAACAAACAAAAAATCCTAATTTCAATCAAAAAATTAGGATTTTTTACTTATACAAATACTATATTTTAAATTTACCTATTTCTTCATTCAAATTCATAGCAAGTTGACTTAACATATCTGATGAATTTGCAACTTCTTCCACAGCACTTGCCTGCTGTTGCATTGAAGCACTAACCTCCTGTGCTCCTGCTGCTGTTTCTTCCGATACCGAAGATATACTTTCAATAGATTTTACTATACTTTCTTTATCAGTATTTATATCATAAACGTACTCTCCAATTGTTTTAATTTTTTCTGTAATTTTATCAATAGAATTTTTAATTATGTCAAAGGAATTATTAACATGAGTTACTGTATTTGACTGCTTTACATTACTTTCTTTAACTTCATTCATAATTTCTACAGTTTTACTGCTTTCATCTTGAATATCAGTAGTAATATTTTTAATTTCATTTGCAGCATTACTTGAACTCTCTGCAAGTTTTCTTATTTCATCTGCAACCACTGCAAATCCTTTTCCAGCCTCTCCAGCACGAGCTGCCTCAATTGATGCATTTAATGCTAATAAATTAGTCTGCTCTGCTATAGAAGTTATTGTATCTAGTATATTAACTATATTTTTTGCTTTATTATTAAGTTCAAATATTGCTTCTTGAGCCTTTTTTGTATTTTCATTGTTTAATTTTGTTATTTCTTTTAGTTCATTTATAATTTTAGCACCACTTAAATTAGCATTATTTACTTCTTTCACATTATCTAATATATCATTTGTACTTTCTGAAAGCTCATTTAATTTATTTGCAAGATTAGATGTTAATACTACGCCTGTTTCCGACTCACTTGCTTGTTCTAATGCTCCTTTTGATATCTGTCTAATAGTTGTTGCTACTTCTTCAGCAGAAGCACTAGTTTCCTCTGCATTTGCAGCTAAATTTTGTGCAGATAGGTTTAATTCCTCTGATACTCGCTTCACATTATTTATAAGAGTGCCTATATCATCAAGCATATCGTTAAAACCTTTTCCTATATATCCTATTTCATCTTTATTTTTCAAATTACATCTAACTCTAAAATCTCCTTCTCTTGCTTTTTTCATGCTATCTAAAAGAATGTTAATAGGTTTTGTTAAGTTTTTAGCAAATTTTATAGCTATAAAAATAGCTACTAATACAGAAACTAGTCCTACAAATAATGTATTATTAAATAAAACTTTTGTATCGTCTTTTATTTCATCAGTGTATATAGTTACTAAAACAGCCCATCCTAATTTATCTATTTTTGAAAATAAAGCAATTTTTTCTTTTATAATTCCTTTTTCTTCTCTTTTATACTCTATAGTTCCTTCTCTAGATTTCTTAATACCAGCTACTATTTCTTTTACATCTACATGTGTTCCAATAAGAGATTTGTTTTTATGAGTAATAATATTTAAGTTTTCATCAATTAAAACAGCATAACCATTTTTACCAATTTTAAGCCTATTTACTTTATTCGAGAAACTATCTAAAGATATATCTATACCTAATACTCCTACAAATTCATTAGCTCCTAAAAGGTTATATACAGGTATGTAAATCGTTGTAATCATTTTTTTAGTTGCTATGTCTTTATAAGGATTTGCCCATAATATACTATTCTTACTTACAGTATCTTTATACCAGTCTTTTTTAGTAGGGTCATATCCTTCTGGAAGTTCTACTTGAGGATATATATGCATATTGCCATCATTAGTAGCTAAATAAATAGATTGAACAGATGGATGTGCATATTTAAAACTTTCAAAAGTCTTCATCATAAAAGGTTCAGCCGTTGGAGTAGCTAAAATTCTTTGAACATTAGGATCACGAGACATTTGAATAATGTTATATTCATTTTCTTCTATAAAAGTGGTAACGTTTTCTTTTATTTGTTTAACCATTTCAAAAGAATTATCTTTTAATTGATTTTCTAAAATAGAAGTAGATTTTAAATATGTACTTATTCCTAAAGTACTTAATGGAATAGTTATTAATAAAATAAATACTATAATTAGTTTAGATATCAATCCATGCTTAAATTTTAAAAATTTTGTCATTCAATCTAGCTCCTTTCACCAAGAAGATTAATTTTGGATTTATGTCATATATTATTTTATCATATTTATTATTTTATATAGTAATATATTTTTAAAATTTTTTATATTTTTTAACAAATTATAACTTAATAAAATTATTGATTAAAATAGCTTAAAATTCATTATCATTTTTAACTATTTTTTCTTCAATTCCACTCAAATATATCTCCCAAATGTCTTTAAGTCGTTTAATGTTAAATTTATCATCATATATAAGCATAGTAAAGCTTCCTTTAAGAATGCATATATACGAATATACAAGCTTATCTAAGTCTTTTTTTGAAATACCCTTAACTTTTATTCTTTTGCTTATGATATCTGATATATTATTATAAATCAATTCATCAATACTGTTTAGTTTAATTTTTATTTTTTCTCTTAATTCAAATGGTGGAAAAAATATAATTCCACTCCAAAATCCTCTTCTTGCGGAGTCTTTATAGAAATATTGAATGAAACCTTTTAAAAAATCAAAAAGAGTATTCTGTATATTATTAATTTCAACATCTATTAACATTTTTTTTATGTAGAGTTCAAATCTAATCATTTCCTCATTTAACACCGAAAAAAATAATTCCTCTTTACTTAAAAAGTGGCCATATATAGAAGGTTTTTTTATTCCAACTTTATTTGCAATTTCAGATAGACTAGTTCCCTCATATCCTTTTTGGGCCATAAGTTCTAAAGCTACTTTTTTTATTTTTTGTGATGTCATTTGAGAGCCCCCTAATATTTACTTACTTATTTTATAATTCTAATATATTTATCGTTTAATCCTAGAAAAATTTTAATTATTTTATCAGTTTTTCAATATTTTCATAAAAACTGTAATGATTTTATTTTATGTTTATCCATATATTTCTTTTATATTCTGTTTTATGCTTTTATAGGAATAATAAAAAGGAGTAAGCCATGGCCTACTCCTTTTTATTATAATATTCTTGTATTTCCTTTATATACTATTCCACTTACTGTATCTACTGTGACTACATCTCCATCTTTTAATACTTTTGTAGCATCTTTAGTTGAAACTATTACTGGTTTTTCTAAGTTTAATCCAACTATAGCAGCATGGCTTGTAATTCCACCTTCTTCTGTAATTACAGCTCCTGCTCTTTCAATATATTCATTCATATCTGTATCAGTTAATACAGTAACTATGATATCTCCTTCATTAAATTTGCCTTCTAATTCACTAGCTGTTCTTACAACACAAACTTTTCCTGTAGCTGATTTTTTTCCAACACCTATACCTTTAGTTAATATTTCACTAACCACATGAACCTTGATTAAGTTAGTTGTTCCTGCTACTCCTACTGGAACTCCAGCTGTTACTACAACCAATTCTCCAACTTTTATATACCCAGCTTCAATTGATGCCTTTATAGCATTATCTATAACTTCATCAGTTGATTCTCCTGCTATAGTTAACACTGGATATACTCCCCAGCTAAGCGCAAGCCTTCTCATTACTTTTTCACAATGTGTAGCTGCTATTATTGGAGCTTCTGGTCTAAATCTAGATACCATTCTAGCAGTATGTCCAGAAGATGTAGATGTAACTATTGCTGAAGCATTTAAGTCAATTGCAGTTGTGCATGTAGCATGACTTATAGCATTTGTAACATTAACTTCATTTAATCTCTTAGATTTTAATATTTCATTATATTCTAACGAATCTTCTGTTCTTTTTGCTATTGATGCCATTGTTTTAACAGCTTCAACTGGATATTTTCCTGCAGCTGTTTCTCCAGAAAGCATTATTGCATCTGTTCCATCATAAATTGCATTAGCAACGTCTGTAACTTCTGCTCTAGTAGGTCTTGGATTTCTAATCATAGAATCAAGCATTTGAGTTGCAGTTATAACTGGTTTTCCTAATTTATTACATTTTTTAATCATCATTTTTTGAGCTATAGGTATTTCTTGTGTTGGTATTTCAACTCCTAAATCTCCTCTAGCTACCATAAGACCATCAGAAACCTCAAGTATCTCATCTATATTATCAACACCTTCTTGGTTTTCAATCTTAGATATTATTTGAATATCAGTTGCATTATTTGCTTCAAGTATTTCTCTTATAGCAAGAACATCAGCAGCTTTTCTAACGAAAGATGCTGCTATAAAATCTATTCCCTGCTCTATCCCAAATTCTATATCTTTTCTATCTTTTTCAGTAATAGCTGGAAGATTTATTTTTACACCAGGAACATTTACACCTTTATTATTTTTAACTATTCCTGCATTTTCAACTGTACAAACTATATCTTGATCCTTTATTTCATTTACTTTAAGTCCAACAAGTCCATCATCTATTAATATTGTGTCTCCTACTTTTACATCATTTATAAGTTCTTTATAGCTTACTGTACACATTTCTTTAGTTCCAAGAACATCTTTCATTGTAATAGTAAATTTTTGTCCTTCTTCTAATAAAACTTCAGGATCTGCAAATTTTCCTGTTCTTATTTCTGGGCCTTTTGTATCTAAAAGTATTGCTACTGGTTTGTTCATTTCTTCTCTTAATTCTTTTATAGTTTTGATTCTTAAACCATGTTCTTCATAATCACCATGTGAAAAGTTAAGTCTACATACATTAAGTCCACTATTTATAAGTTCTCTTAAAACTTCTTTTTTCTCACTTGCAGGTCCTATTGTACAAACAATTTTAGTCTTTTTTCCTAACATAATACATCCTCCTTAAAATTTTTATAGCTTAAATATTTATATAGATAGTACATCAACTAATTTATAAATGTCAGTGTTTAATTTTCTTTCTATTGCTAAAGCTTCATGTATATCCATATCTATTATTTCATTATTTTTTATTCCTACAACTCTTGAAGATTTTCCTTCAAGTAAAAGCTCTACAGCTTTAGCTCCCATTTGACTTGCTATTATTCTATCAAACGCACTCGGACTTCCTCCTCTTTGTATATGTCCAAGAATTGTAGCCCTAGATTCAATTCCAGTTTTTTCTTTTATTTTTTCTGATAATTCTTGAGCTCCTCCAACTCCTTCTGCAAGCATAATAATACTATGTTTTTTACCTCTATTTTTACTTTGAATTAATTTTTTGCATATTTCATCTTCATTATACTCAGCTTCTGGAATTATTATAACCTCAGCACCACCTGCAAGTCCTGAGTATAAAGCTATATCTCCACAGTGTCTTCCCATAACTTCTATTATGCTTACTCTTTCATGTGAAGATGAGGTATCTCTTATTTTACTTATTGCATCTATTACTGTATTAAGCGTTGTGTCAAATCCTATTGTATAATCTGTATAAGCCAAATCATTATCTATAGTCCCTGGAATACCTATGGCAGGGAATCCCATTTCACTAACTTTTTGAGCTCCTTGAAAAGAACCATCTCCTCCTATTACAACAAGCCCATCTATACCAAATACTTTAAGTACATTTAAAGCTTTTGCTCTTCCTTCTTCTGTTTTAAATTCTAAACATCTAGCAGATTTAAGTATTGTTCCACCTCTATGTATTATATCTCCAACAGAAGATAAGTCCATTTCAAACAAATCTCCATCAATTAATCCTCTATAACCTCTATTTACTCCAAAAACCTTACAACCATTATATATACCCGATCTTACTACTGCTCTCACTGCAGCATTCATTCCTGGAGCATCTCCACCACTAGTTAAAACAGCTATTGTCTTCATAAATGTACCTCCTATTTATTCAGGGACATTTGTTGTCCCTATATGTTGTTTTTTATCCCAGTATATATAAAAAAATATATAATAAACTACTTTTTTCAACTAAATTATATCAATAAAATATATTATAACATAATTTTAAATATTTTTTAAACTCATATTTTTAATTTTGACAATTTTTAATTTTAACATTTTGTTTTCCTAAAAAGCATTCTAATTCATTCAATAAATCCTCATTTATTTGTACCATCCAGCTTTTTTCACCTTTGAATGCTTTTTTATTTTTTTCACAATATATATAAACTAATGAATTTCCTTTGTATTTGTTTAAAATATTTTTTATTTCACTTAACATATGTCTGTCGGATATATCTTTTATTTTTATCCATAATTCCTTATCTTCAATCTTTATAATTTCCTCAAATTCATTAGCTATAATTTTTGCATTTTCATCTTCTTTTATACTAAATCTTCCTTTTACATATACAATATTATCTTCTTTTATTAAATGAGAATATTTTTGCAAAATTCTAGGAAATACTATAACTTCAATACTACCATATAAATCTTCAAGCTCTATAAAAGCCATTATATCATTTCTTTTTGTAGTTTTTATAGTCTTGTTAATTATTATTCCTCCAATTATTATATCTTTATTATCAAGTTTTAAAAACTCTTCATAACTTTCTTTAGCTTGTGACAATATATTGTTATTTATATTACTATTCAATTTAAGCTCTCTTTCATATTGTGACAATGGATGACCACTTATATACATTCCTAAAACTTCCTTTTCTAATGAAAGCTTTTCTTTTTCTCTAAATTCCGATACTCTGGGTAAAACATAAATATTTTCTTCCTCTTTATTTGACATTTCAAATAAAGATACTTGCCCAGCTAAATTTTTCTTTCTATCACTTGTTATACTTTCAAGTATTTTTTCAAACCCAGCCATAAGCTGTGCTCTATTAGAATTTATGCTATCAAATGCACCGCATTTTATAAGAGATTCTATAACTCTTTTATTTAAATCTTTAGACTGAATTCTTTTACAAAACTGAATAAAATCTTTAAATTCACCATTTTTTTCTCTCTCAAGTACTATATCTTTTATAACCTTTGATCCTACATT
The DNA here is from genome assembly GCF_900142235.1 of Tepidibacter formicigenes DSM 15518. Lineage (GTDB taxonomy): Bacteria > Bacillota > Clostridia > Peptostreptococcales > Peptostreptococcaceae > Tepidibacter > Tepidibacter formicigenes. The sequence continues at coordinate 59,093 of NZ_FRAE01000005.1, forward strand.
TTTAACAGCTTCAAGTCCGAACCTTATATTATTTCCTTCTACTGAAAATTTTCCAAAACTCTTATTTATATCCGGCTTTAAAACATCAATTCCAAGACTATTACACTCTCTTATATATTCAACCACCTTATCAGTATTTCCCATTACACTAGTAATTAAAGCTGCCATAAACTCTACTGGATAGTGAGCTTTTAAATAGGCTGTTTGATATCCTAAAACTCCATAAGCTGCAGCATGAGATTTGTTAACAATATGTTATCAATAGGCTCTTTATCCTATTTTCTATAGATTCTTATTCTCTATAGTTCAGACTATATCATCTACCTAATTTTCTTAGGTAGTCGGGCGCTCGTGGATTAGTTTATTCCTAAAGCTGGTCACCAATCTAGTCGTTGCACCTTCCTACTTACTTTTATGCCCTTCAGTAGGCTTGGCTCAGGATCACCATCTCAGGCTTTTCCTGAATTCACCCGATTTGCATTAACAATTACTTGTTAATGGCGCTTAACACTTCTTGCCATTTATTAAATTTTCTTTCAAGGTAGATATTTGCATCATTATATAGATATTCAAATATATTAACCATATCTCTCCTAGCACTACATTCTAAATATTTCATATACTCTGTCCTTGAATTTGTATATGAAAACTTTCCGGGAATATACCTTTCCATATCCTTTAGAAAAGCTACTGTGCCTATAATAGAAAAACGCGGAGAACTGTATCTATATATCTTTATACTTCCATCTTTCATTTTATGATATGAAGTAGATAATCCAAGGGAAATAGAACCATCTCCATCAAAATAACCACGAATAAAATGTCTTATAAATTTTTTATTTATACATGGGATTTTTTGTAACTCAGCTGATTTCCCTGGATAAATACCTAGATTTCTTAAATCTAAAGCCATTCTTTTGGACGAAAAATTAAGTACAATTTTTGGCTTGCTATTTTTATAATTTCCACCTTTTTTCTCATATCTTAATTTTCCTGTAAATTCAATTTCACTAGCTATTCTTTCAAGTAGGCATTTATCTTGTTCTATAAGGGATATAACTATATTGTTAAATTTTTCATTTCCTACAAAGCCATCAGCATATAATAATCCCAATATATAAGACTTCTCTTGGCTATCTATTTCTTTAAAATAAAATTCGTTTAGAGTATATCTGTTTCTCCTTTTTGTATTTATCTCAGCTTCTTTAAGTACTCTAGCAACAGATCGCTTTGATACTTGAAGTGCTTCAATAATGTCTTTAAATTCAAAGCCTTTATTAAACATAATTATTATATTATTCTTATCTACCTCTGTAAGATTATTATACGGTTTCATATAGATACACTTCCTTCTATTCATTATTATCTATAGTGTATCTTATTGAATGTTTTTTATTCGTATTATTTAATAAATGTCACTAGTGCATTGTTAACGCATACTTTGCAAAGTCTATCATATCATCATATATTTTATTAGCTGCATCTTCTGGTACTCCATTTCTCACACAGCCTGGAATTTCTATATTTCCATTTTCATCTAATTTCCCATATATAAAATACTGTCTTTCCTGCTCCATTACATCCATTTTTTTCTTACCCATGGCACGTCTAACAAGGTCACTTCTTCCATAAGAATATCCTGCAAGATCTCTAACAGTCTGCATAACCTGTTCTTGGTAAACCAAACAGCCATAAGTCACATTAAGTATAGGTTCAAGCTTTTCATGAATATATTTTACATCTTGAGGATTATTTTTATTTTTAATATACATAGGAATTGAATCCATAGGTCCTGGTCTATATAGTGATATTCCAGCTACTATATCTTCAAAATTATCTGGCTTTAATTCTTTCATAAACTGTCTCATTCCAGCACTTTCTAATTGAAATATTCCAAGTGTATTTCCTGAACTTAAAAGTTCATATACTTTTGAATCATCATAATCCATTTTAGAAAAATCTATCTTTATTCCGTGTTTTTTATATATAAGATCAAGTGCATCTCTTATTACCGTTAATGTTCTAAGCCCTAAAAAGTCCATTTTTAAAAGACCTAACTCTTCTAAAGTAGTCATTGTAAATTGAGTTGTAACTCCATTTTCATGCATATAAAGAGGCACATATTTGTCTACTGACTCTTTAGATATAACAACACCTGCTGCATGAGTTGATGCATGTCTTGGCATACCTTCAAGAGCTCTTGATAAATCTATAACTTCCTTTACAACTTCATCTTCATCATACATTTTCTTTAAATTTTTATTAATTTCAAGAGCTTTGTCTATTGTCATTCCTAGGGCAAATGGAATTTCCTTTGCTATTTTATCTACCTCAGCATAGCTAACATCAAGTACTCTTCCAACATCTCTTATTGCAGCTTTTGCACCCATTGTTCCAAATGTTATAATTTGAGCTACATGATCTTCTCCATATTTTCGTTTTACATAATCTATTACTTCTTCTCTTCTCTCATAACAGAAATCAATATCAATCCTTTATACCCTTCTCTTTCAAGAGGGAGTAGACCATATCTTTCCCCTCAGCATAACCTGTTAGGGGATGCCCCGCTTCGAACTCTTTATGAGCCCTACGTCCCTTTGGACTGGTCGTTGAACTTTCTCCTATTCGGAGCTTAGCTGCTGATTATCCAATTCAACCAATTTTTAAGCATTCACGCCTAGGCTTGTTTCATCCTTACGTTGTAGCTTGGTTGACTCTAAGGACTTCCCAGCAATTCAAGGCACTTTAACTATAATGTTTCCATTATAGACGACTGTGTATTATATTGCATAATTCTTTATATCTATTATATTTTCTATCAAGATATATGGTTGAATCTTTATAAATTAAATCTAAAAATTTTTTAACTTGATTATTTCCACCTAACTCTATACTATAAACTTTGTCTGTTTTTCTTCTTTGATAAAACTTATTAATTGTAGCAATATTATTTTCTTCTATAAATTTTTTAATAAAATTTAACATGTTTTTTACACCAACTATTTTTACACGAAACTCTTTTTTATTACTTGAATTATAAGTAATTGTTCCATCTCCATCCATATATCCTCTAATAAAATGAGGAACTAAATCTTTTTTTATATTAGGTGGCTCTAATCTCAATGTTTTATTTTCAATTACTCCATGTTTAACAAGATTATTAAAAATTTCCTCTCCAAATATTTGAATTCTACAATATTGCTTCTTACTATAACTATTTTCAATTGGGTTATATACTTTTATTGGATATGTTGCTTCTATAGATTTTTTAAATTTTTCTAAATGTTCTTTATCATCAATAGATAATGCAATACCAAACATTTTACTTTTTCCATTTCTTTTTACATATCCATCTGCATATATAAAACCTAACCAATATGCTTTCTCTGAATTATTAATTTCTTTAAAATAATCCTTATTGTAATTATAAAATCTACTATTTTCTTTATTAGTTCTTAATTCTCCTAAATGTTTCTTTATTAAATAAGCTATTCCAGAGGCTGTACATTTAAAATGTTTAGATATTTGTACTGTACTTAATCCTGATTTATACATTTCAACCATATATCTCTGTTGTTCGTGTGTAAATTTAGATTTTCTCGGCATAATATATTCTCCTTATTAAAGACACTATTATTTTGTGTAATTTTTTTCAAAAAAATTATGCAATATATTTACAATCTGGCATAGATACCCTTTCTGGGTTTAAAAATCTTTCAAAAATAAGACCGTATTTAATAGGATCTATATCTGTTATTTTAAGCGAATATGCAACTATAGAGCCTGCTGCACTACCTCTTCCAGGTCCTACCATTATATTGTTTTCTTTAGCAAAATTTATAAAATCCCAAACAATTAAGAAATACTCAACATATCCCATATTTTCTATAACATCTAACTCATAATTAAGCCTTTTTATTATTTCATCTGATGGATTTTCAAACCTTTCTTTTAATCCATCCATACAAAGTTTTCTTAAATAACTACTTGGTGTAAAACCATTTGGAACTTCATATTTTGGAAGATGTATTTGATTAAAATCAAATTCTACATTACATCTTTGAGCTATTTTTACTGTATTTTCCAAAGCACTTTGTGTATATGAGAATAAATCATACATCTCCTCTTTTGATTTTAAATAAAACTCATCAGTTTCAAATTTCATTCTATGTTCATCTTGAAGTATTTTTCCTGTTTGAATACAAAGAAGTATATCATGTGTTTTTGAATCCTCTTTATTTACATAATGAACATCATTAGTAGCAACAAGAGGTATTCCTGTTTCTTCTGATAGTTTAATAAGACTTAAATTAACTTCCCTTTGTTCTTTTAAACCATGATCTTGAAGCTCTAGGTAAAAATTGTCTTGTCCAAATATTTTATTTAATTTAAGTGCTATTCTCTTTGCTTTTTCATAGTTTCTATTTAATAAGCTTTGCTGAACATCTCCTCCAAGACAAGCTGAAAGAGCAATAATTCCTTCACTATGCTTTTGAAGTTCCTCAAAGTCAACTCTAGGCTTATAGTAAAATCCTTCTACATATCCAGTTGATACTAGTTTTATTAAGTTCTTATATCCTGTCATATCTTTTGCAAGAAGTACTAAATGTCCTTGGTATTTATCAAGTTTAGGATCTTTATCTCTTAAGGAACGTGATGCTGTATATACTTCACATCCTATAATTGGTTTTATTCCTTCTTTTTTTGCTTTTTTATAAAAGTCGATAACTCCAAACATACAGCCATGGTCTGTTATAGCAACAGCTTGCATATTAAGCTCTTTGACCCTTTTTATTAGTTTATCTATCCGCGAAAAACCATCGAGTAAACTATACTCAGTATGAACATGAAGATGAATAAAATCTTCAATCATTTTACCTTCACCTCCCTATAAAAATTTAATAATAAATACTTCTTTATTTTATCATGAATATATATACCTTGTGGATATTGTCCATTAATTGACAATGTATAATTATCATATAATCTTAAATATTTAAAGACACGAAAAAAAAATCCCGTACTTTTTTAATACGAGACTTCACTATATATTCTCTATTAATTATTTTTAAAGTATTCTATAATAGAATCCCTTGCAGTATTTACCATTAAATCCATTTCTTCTTCATTTATTACATATGGAGGCATAAAATATATAATATTTCCTAGAGGCCTTAAAAGTACTCCTTTTCTAAGTGCTATTTTATATATGTTATATCCCACTCTTTTTCTAAAGTCAAATTCTTCTTTTGTTTCTTTATTTTTTACAAGCTCTATTGCACCAATCATTCCAATTTGTCTGTACTCTCCTAAATGAGGAATATATGGTAATATACCTTCTATTTTTTCTTTCAATTTATTTGATTTATATATATTATTTTCTAATATATTTTCTTCTTTAAATATTTTTAAAGTTTCACAAGCAACACTACATCCAAGAGCATTTCCACTGTAGCTGTGGCTGTGTAAAAATGCTTTCATTTTATTATAATCATCATAGAAGGCATCATAAATTTTATCACTCATAAGTGTTAAAGAAAGAGGTAAATAACCTGCTGTAAGCCCTTTAGATAGACACATTATATCTGGAGAAATATGAGCATGCTCACAAGCAAACATTTTCCCTGTTCTTCCAAAGCCTACAGCAATTTCATCAGCAATCAAATTAATATCATATTCATCACAAAGCTTTCTAAGCTTTTTAAGATAACTAGGGGAGTAAATTTTCATTCCAGAAGCACATTGAACTATAGGTTCAATTATTATACCACTTATTTCTTCATGTTTTCCTATAACAACTCTCTGTATGTCTTCAAAGCATTGTGCACTACAGTTTTTTCTATCTTTATTATACTTACATCTATAACAATCAGGTCCATCTACTTTTATAGTATCTAAAAGTATAGGCTTATATATTTTATTATAAAAATCTATATTTCCTACAGATAAAGCTCCAATAGTCTCTCCATGATATGCATCTTTTATTGCTAAAAACTTTTTCTTTTTAGTTTTTCCTGTTTGCTGATGGTATTGGAAACTAAGCTTTAAAGCTACTTCAATGGAAGATGATCCATTATCAGAAAAAAATACCTTTTTAAGTCTATCAGGAGTTATATTTACAATATTTTCTGCAAGTTCAATAGCTTTTTCGTGTGAAAAATTAGCAAATATAACATGTTCTAATTTCTGTGATTGATTATATAATGCTTTATTTATTCTTTCATTAGAATGTCCAAATAAATTTACCCACCAAGAAGACACTGCATCTAAATATCTATTTTCATCTGTATCATAAAGGAAAACTCCCTCTCCCTTTTTTATAATTATAGGAGGAAAAGTCTCATAATCCTTCATTTGAGAACAGGGATGCCATATATATTTTAAATCTTTTTCTTGAAGTTTATTCATTTTATTCTCTCCTTTAAAACAACTCTAAAATATTATCTATATTTATATTTTTTTCATACTCATTTTTTATTGTATTTTTATCTAAATTTTCTAGTTTACTTATTTTTGAAATCACTTTAAGTTTTGTTATATTTTTTATAATGTTAATGTTATCCTCTTCATAAAACTTACCACTATATTCATTTATTATTATTCCTTTTACATATATCCCTTTACTTTTTGCAAATTCATATGTTAGAATAGTATGATTTATAGTTCCAACCCCTGCTCTTGCTACAATAACACAAGGTAGTTTTAAGTCTTTTACAAGATTATAAATATAATACTCATTTCCTATTAAAGGAACAATTATTCCTCCAGCCCCTTCAACTACAACATAATCATATTTTTTTATTAGTTCTTTATATGTATCTAATATTTTTTCTTTTTTAATAGTTATATTTTCTATTTTAGATGCAAGATGAGGTGAAACTCCCTCTTCAAAACAATATGAGTTCATAAAGTCATAACGTTCCTCTATATGGCATACATCTTTTACAAACTTTACATCAATAGGAATTATTCCTCCACTTTGAATTGGTTTAAAATAACATGCTTTATATTCATTTTTTCTAAGCATATAAGTAATACCAGCGCTTACAAAAGTTTTTCCAACATCAGTATCAGTTCCTATTATAAATACTCCTTTTCCCAAAATACCACTTCCTTATATCTCTAACCCTTCGCATATTATCATCTCTTTATCCTTTTCTATATCACTTCCAATAGTAGTTAGATAGTCTCCAACAAGTGCTGAATTAACTCCTGATCTAAATCCTATATTCTGCTTATCTTTAAGAGCTATTCTTCCTCCAGCATATCTTATATATGAATCAGGAATTATATATCTATAAATAGCCATTGTTTTTAATATTTCAATAGGAGATAAAGCTTTTATATTTTCAAATGGAGTTCCTTTTATGGGATTTAAGATATTTATTGGTATAGATTTTATATTTAAATTTTTTATCTCAAATGCCATTTTTACTCGATCTTCCATACCTTCATTCATTCCTATTATTCCTCCACAGCAAATATCAAGTCCAGCTTTTATACAATTTTTTATTGTGTTTACTCTATCTCGATAAGTATGTGTTGTACATATATTTTCATAATTATTACTACTAGTTTCTAAATTATGATGATACATACTTACTCCAGCTTCTTTTAATTTTAGGGCTTGATCATAAGTTATAATGCCATGGGATGCACATAAGTTTAAGTTTGTGTCTTTGCTTAATTTTCTATAAATATCTAATATTTTTTCAAAGTCATCTCCTTCAATCCCTCTTCCACTAGTAACTAAAGAAAATCTATGTACTCCTTTTTTCTCCATATCTAAAGCTCTTTTTAAAACCTCATCATAACTTAAAAGAGGATATTCTTTAACACCTGTATTATAATGAGCAGATTGAGAACAGTATTTACAATCTTCACTGCATCTTCCAGATTTAGCATTTATTATTGTACATAAATCAACTTTATTACCTACAAACTCTTTTCTTATTTCATTTCCTCCATTAAGTAAAGCTTCAATACTTTCAATATCATTTTCATCTATATTTGCTATTTTAATTGCTTCTTCATAATTTAAATCTTCTCCATTTAGAACTTTATTCTTAATTGTTTCTATAAAAAGCTTCATTTTATTCATCTCCTTTATTTAACAAGCTCTTTCTTAAATCCTGCTTTTCTAATAGCAGGTATTACATATAAAGATGTAACAGAAACTAATACGCTTAAAATTAAATCTGATGTTATATAAGGAGTGAACCCAGCTGCAATAGCACTTCTTATTGACATTTCTTTTTTCATATATAAATTTATTATCATATATAGATATGAAACTCCAAATAAATAGACAAAGAATAACCCTATCAATACAGGAGCGAATATCTTTGTAAAGCTTACTTTATCTAAATTCTCAGTTAATTTTCCAACTACATAAGAACATACTATAAATCCTATTAAATATCCAAATGTAGGTTGAAATATGTAAGTTATTCCTCCCCCATTCGCAAAAACAGGTATACCTATTAAACCTATTCCTACATATAAAAGCTGTGAATACATTCCATACTTTCCCCCAAGAAAAATTCCAGAATAAGCACAGAATAAAAATTGTAGCGTAAAAGGAACTATTGGAGTTGGTATTTTTATAAAAGCTCCAATTGCTGTAAGTGCTGCAAATATAGAAATTAAAATCATATCACGAGTTTTTATTTTCATAATTAATCCCCTTTCTTTAGTAAATTTTTCTAGGAAGATTGTATAGCATATTATTTTATTTGTCAACCTATTTTTATTTTTAGTTTACAAATAATTTTTAATTATCTTTTTTGTATTTAAACAATAAAAAAAGAATGCTCAAAACTAAGCATTCTTTTTTTATTGTTATTATATTTCTAGTAACTTTTTAGTTAAAAGTTCTTCCATGGCCTTCATTGCTTCTTTTTCATCAGGCCCATCTATAATTATAGTTATTTCTTCACCTTTTGATATACCTAATGCCATAATTCCCATTATAGATTTTCCGTTAACCTTATTTTGATTCTGCTCAACAAAGATTTCCGATGTGAATTTGTTAGCAGTTTGAACAAATAAAGCTGCCGGCCTTGCATGAAGACCTATAGGATTTAATATTTTAAACTCTTTTCTTATCATACCTTTCTACCCTTTCTTTTTAATTCTTCTGCTATTTTTTCAATTTTTCTTAATCTATGATTAACACCTGATTTTCCAATAGGAGGATTTAGCATTTCTCCTAATTCCTTTAAGCTTAAATCTTCATATTCAGTTCTAAGATAAGCAACCTCTTTTAAATTATTTGGAAGAGCATCAATTCCTATTGTATTTTTTATATATTCTATATTTTGAATTTGCCTTATAGCTGCATTTACTGTTTTACTTAGATTTGCAGTTTCACAGTTGACAATTCTATTTACATTATTTCTCATTTCTTTTACTATTTTTACATTTTCCAAATCTAGTAACGCTTTATGAGCTCCCATTATATTTAATAAATCAGATATCTGCTCACTTTCTTTTAAGTATACAACATAATTTTTTTTTCTAACTACTATTTTAGAGTTGAATTCTAAAGAATTTATAAGGTTCTTAAGACTTACACTGAATTCTTCATTGTTAGTTACAAATTCTAGATGATAAGTTTTTTCTGGATCACTTATAGAACCTCCACCTAAAAAAGCACCTCTTATATATGCTTTTTTACAATTATCCTCTTTAAATATATAGTCAGGTATCTCATTATTTATGAGAAATTTTTTACTATCATCCAATATCCCTACTTCTCTTAAAACATCTCTTGCTCCCATATCATTGGTAACTAAAAGTATGTAATTATTATTTTTTTTCAAATTTGTATTCTTTTTAACCATTATTTCTGTATGTATATTGAAGCATAATTTTAGAAGCTTGAATATTTTTCTAGCTATAGCAGGATTCTCTGTTGAAATCTTAAGATTTAATTTTTCAAATCCCATTAATTGAATAGTTCCACTCATTCTTATTATTGCTGCAAGCTCTGCTGTATTACAGCACCTTTTAGTTGAAATAATTCTAGATAATTCATTTTTTGTTATAGTTGAAAACGACATAAATCTCACCTATATAAATATTATATCCAAACAATTTTTAAGTTAACCTATTATATTAATTCTTAAGAATTAATATAATAGGTTAATTTAATTATTAAAGTTTTAAACTAGTGATAACTTTTTTATTTCTTGCAATGCTACTTTTATTATTTCCTTTTCATCATCATATCTTGCTAAATCTACAACTCTATTAATATGAATAAATTTAGCATCTATAAAACCTTCTTCTTTTTGAGGAATAGTATTCATAGATTTTGATTTCATGAGATACCAAAACACAGTTTTATGAACTGTTTTGCTTTCATCCCAATTTTCTTTAAAAGTATAATGAATTTCTCCTAGATATTTTAATATATCACCTTTTACTCCAGCTTCTTCTAATACCTCTCTTAATGCAGCTTCATCCTTTTCTTCGCCTTCCTCGACTTTTCCTTTTGGAAGTACCCAATCTCCATTATACTTTCTTAAGAGAAGTATTGTATTTCCAAATAATACCACGCCACCAGCACTAATTTCTTCTCTCATTTATAGTTTCACTCCTTAAAAAAGCATAATAATAAAAACTTCTACATAAAATCTTCAAATCCTTCTTTTTATACTATTATAAACAATTTGAATAATGTAGTGCATAGAAGTCTTTTCTATTATTATAGAATTTATCTTTTTTTTAGTGCCAATTCGGCTATTATCTTTCCTAGCTTTTCCGAGTTATGTCTTATATATTTTTTCTTAACTTCAACAAGACTAGTTTGCATAACAGATATATCAATCTCATTGAGTTTATTTGTTTGCTTTTTATCTATTAAAACTTGAACTGCACCATCTTGTTCATATTTTTTTAAGTCATCTTTTGAAATTTTTTCATTATTAGCTATAACCAAATCTATTATTCCATTCTTTGTATGACTTATTATTGAGTTTACATGATCATATACATTATATCCATCCGTTTCTCCTGGTTGTGTCATTATATTTGATATATAAACCTTTAGAGCTTTTGTTTTTAGTATAGAATCAATTATACCATCTACCATTAAATTAGGTATAATACTTGTGTATAAACTACCTGGCCCTATAACTACTAAGTCTGCATCTTCAATAGCGCTTAAGACTTCTCTTAGTGGTTTTGGTTTTTTAGGTTCTAAAAAAACTTTATCTATTTTACTATTTTGATTTTTTACTTCTTTCGGTATTAATGATTCTCCTCTAACTATATTTCCATTTTTAAGCTTTGCTACAAGCTTTATATCTTCTGTTGTTACTGGAAAAACTTTTCCTGTAACAGCAAATATCTCCGATATTTTAGAAACAGCTATTTCAAAATTGCCATAAACACCATTCATAGCAGCTAAAAACAAATTTCCAAAGCTCTGACCTTTTAACTGGCCTTCTGTAAATCTATACTGCATTATTTTTTCCATGGTAGGCTCCATATCAGCAAGAGCCAATATACAGTTTCTTATATCTCCAGGAGGAAGCATTCCAAGATCTTCTCTTAAAACGCCAGATCCTCCTCCATCATCTGCAACAGTAACAACAGCAGTAATATTATCTGTAAATTTTTTTAAGCCTCTTAAAAAAATTGATTGACCTGTCCCCCCGCCTATTACAACTATTTTAGGTCCTTTTTTGCATTTATCTATTACTTTTTTATTTTTTAAAGTTTTATAATTTAAGTAAACTGAAATTCCTAAGCTAATACTTCCTATCATCCCCATATAAAAACCAAAATTATTCATTTTATCCTCCAACTACCTTAATGTATAATCCCTGTGCTTTTTTAGCACTCTATAGTTCTTTTCTTTAAGATAGTCATAAAGTAAATTCGCTATAGTCACAGACCTATGTCTTCCACCAGTACATCCAATAGCAATAACCAAGTGATTTTTTCCCTCTTCTAAATATTGAGGTATTAAAAAGTCTATCATATCTGATAATTTTTCAAAAAACTTTACACTTATAGGAGAATTCATTACATATGTTCTGATTATCTCTTCTTCTCCTGTTTTTTCTCTTAATTCTTCTATATAGTAAGGATTAGGTAAAAATCTAACATCAAATACTAAATCTGCATCAAGGGGAATTCCATGTTTAAACCCAAATGATGTTACTGATATTATAAGATTTCCTTTTGTGTCTCCTTTAAGATATATCCTATTTATTTCTTCTTGTAAATCTCTAGGTTTCATATTGCTAGTATTTATTATATTATCGGCCTTTTGTTTTAGTTCATTTAAAATTTCTCTTTCTTTTTTTATTCCTTCAACTATATCTGTATTAGAAGATAATGGATGATTTCTTCTAGTCATTTTATATCTTTTTACTAAAACATTGTCACTACAATCTAAAAATAATATTTCATATTCATATCCAAATTGCTTTAACGTTTCTAAACTATCATTTAAATCTTTAAAAAATCCTCTTCCCCTTATATCTATTCCCAGAGCTATTTTTTCAATAGAACCTTTAGATTGATAGCAAAGCTCTGCAAACTTTGATATAAGAGTAGGTGGTAAGTTATCTACACAGTAAAATCCTATATCCTCTAAAGACTTCATAGCTTCACTTTTTCCTGCACCAGATAGACCTGTTACTACTACAAACCTCAATCACTTCATCTCCCCATCTATATTTATAATACTTTTCATATCAATTCCTGCTTTTTTTGCTCTATAAATTCCATCTATAAAATTACCTACATCCTCTGCTTCATGTGCATCAGATCCTATTGCAAATTTTACACCACTATCTTTTATTAATTTTAATTCTTCTATTGTCAAATGTCCGTGTTTAGAATTTATCTCAAGTGCTGTATCTGTTTCTTTAGCAACTTTTGCGACCTCAATTAAATCTATCATAGCTTTTGCTCCAGGATGTGTTATTATAAATATATCATTTTTTTTCATTGTGTTCACTACTGCATTTGTATTATATTCTATAGCATTTTTTTTTAATGGTCCTAAGAAATTTATAATATGATTCAGAGTTCCTTTTATTAATTTAGTAGGAGTTGATCCAAAATGATATCCTGCCATAACATAATCAAAATACTTTCTTACTTTATCATCAACATCTATATTTCCCTTATCATCTAAAATATTTGCTTCTATTCCCATCAATATATTTATATTTGGATATTTTTCTCTTAACATATCTATTTCTTCTCTCATTTTAGGAATATCTTTATATTTAATTCCAAAACCCATATGCTTATATCCATGGTCAGAAATTCCTATAGTTTTAAGTCCCTTAGAAATAGCAGATTTTACATTATCTTCTATAGTCCCTTTCCCATGGCTGTAAATAGTATGAGTATGATAATCTGCAGTTATATTCATATCAAGTTCCCCTTTTTTAATCTTCTCCGATAATTTTAACTTCTTCCTCTAATACTACATTAAATTTATCGTAGACTGTCTTTTTAATAATATCAAGAAGTTCTAATATATCACTAGCACTTGCATTTCCTGTATTTACCACAAACCCACAGTGCTTTGTAGATACTTGAGCTCCTTTTAGTGTAAGACCTCTAAGTCCACTATCTTCTATTAATTTACCAGCATAGTAACCTTGTGGTCTTTTAAATGTACTTCCTGCACTAGGCATATTGAGTGGTTGTTTAGTAGTTCTTTTTAAATTTAAATCATCGTATATAGCTTTTATATCTTCGTATTTACCCACTTTAAGAGCTACTTTAGCTTCTAATACTATATAATTTTTTTCAGTTATCAAGCTTTTTCTGTATCCAAATTCCATTTCTTCATTGCTAAGTTCAACTATATTTCCATCCATATCTAATAATCTAACAGACTCAACAACATCTTTCATTTCTCCACCATAAGCTCCTGCATTCATTGCAATAGCTCCACCTAATGTGCCAGGAATTCCACTTGCAAATTCAAATCCTGAAAGTGAATTCTTTAAAATATTTTTAGCAAGTTTTGATAGTAATATTCCAGATTGAGCTTTTATAATATTATCTTTTATTTCAAAATCACTATAGTTTTCTGCTATTTTAATTACAACTCCCCTTATTCCACCATCTTTAACTAATAGATTAGATCCATTTCCCATTAAAAAATAAGGAATATTTTCTTTATTTACAAGGATTATTAATTTTTTTATTTCATCTTCATTTCTAGGAGTAACTAAAAAATCTGCTGGTCCTCCTATTTTAAAAGATGTATGATTTTTCATAAGTTCATCTATTAATATATCTTTTTTGTCTAAAATTTCACATAGCTTATGGTAAACATAATCTTTATTCATATACATCCCTCCAAAAAAATATTACATCTTTAAGTATATAATTAAATTTCCCCAAGGTCAAAAGAAAAAGAGATACTTTATTATATAAAGTACCTCTTATAAAAATATTCTCAAAACTATAAAATTAAAAAGGATGTAAACTAAAGAAAACCACTTAAACCATATCTAAATTATATCACACTGTATACAGTATGTAAATATCTATTAAGACTGCTTTTTGAATTACGTTATTTAGTTAAAATTTCGCATTTGTTATCGTTTTCCTCTTTCTTAAAAGGTTTTACATAACATATATAGTATACAACTGGAACTACTATACCTCCACCTACTATATTACCTATTGTTACAGGAATTAAATTCTTAATAAATATTTCTCCCCAAGTTGCTGATAAGCCTAATAATTTGCCCATAGGTATAAAAAACATATTTGCAATACTATGTTCATAACCAGATAATACAAATAGCATTATAGGAAACCAACAAGCATAAGTCCTACAGGAAATACAAATGCTCCTAAAAATTTCATTATTCCAACGTCTATACTTTTTAAAGTCTGCATAACAACAATATCTCCATAAGCACCAAAACTTATAAACATACCTGCAAAAATTCCCAAAAGAATAAGCCTGCTTATCGAAAGATTAGCTTTAGCTATGCCTGACTTTATAGTAGCTTTAGCTACTTCTGGTGGTAGTAAATATCTTTTTTCCATAAACTCTCCCCCCTTGTATTTTTATACCCCTTTCATTTATATTTTATCTTAATTTCTATTTTTTTACAATTGGTTTCGTTTTACTTTTATCAATCTTCTTAAAGTATTTTAAGTCATTAATTTACATTTTTTTGTTTCTTTTCTTAAATTATACTAAATAATATAATTTACTTATTTTTCATAATTAAATAATAATTAATAATATGTTGTTTTTTGTATACATAATGATATAATTTGTATATAATTATAATTAATTATCAATATTTTAACACAATAAGAAAGGAGACATATTCTTATCATGAACAGTAAAAATTACTTAACACCTGATGAAATTGCACTATCAACGATTAAAACAGGTATTAAAAAAATTAATCGTCCTTATATTAAACAATTTATATTAGGTATTTTAGCAGGAGCTTTTATTGCTTTTGCAGCTGAAGGTTCTAACGTTTCAGCTTATGGATTATGGGCAAAACCTGAAACTTATGGCCTTGGAAAAGCCATGGCAGGAGCAATATTTGGAACTGGACTTATGCTTGTTTTATTAGCAGGAGGGGATTTATTTACAGGAAATACGCTTATATTTATGTCTGTACTTGAAAGAAAAGTAAAATTAAGCGATATGCTGAAAAACTGGTTATTTGTTTACTTGGGAAACTTTGTAGGATCCCTACTTATATCATATATGATTGTAAAATCAGGTCAACTACACATGGGAAATAATATGCTTGCAGGAACTACTATAAAAATAGCATCATACAAAGTATCTCTTTCATTTACATCTGCACTTTTCTTAGGAATTATGTGCAACTGGCTTGTATGTCTTGCTGTATGGATGGCTTATGGTGCTAAAGATTTTGCAGGAAAAATACTTGCTATATTATTTCCAATATGGTTATTTATAACATCAGGATTTGAGCATAGCGTTGCAAATATGTACTATATATCAGCAGGAATACTAGCTAAATCAAATCCACATTATGCTGAAGCTTCTCACCTTACTCAAGAAGCTCTAAATGCATTAAATTGGAAATCATTTATAGTAAATAACTTAATTCCTGTAACTCTTGGAAATATAATTGGAGGAGCAGTATTTGTAGGAGCTGTATATTGGTTCTTATATTTAAAGAAATCTAAAAGCGAAGTAAATTCAGAGGAAAAAACTGCAAAGAGTAATTCTTAATTAAATAATACGCCCTAATGATAACGAAAAGTAAAATATGTAAAAAGATTGTATAGTAATTATTAAAATAATTGCCATACAATCTTTTTTATATTTCATATAATATATTCAATTAAAATAAAGTATCATGGCCTATGTAACAAGCTATATTGTTTTCCATAAATAAATCTTGTATTTCCTCCAATTTCTTTATAGGTGTTGGTTCTTCATTTTTATATTTATATTCTTTCCCTAGCTGTCTCCATTTAGACTCCCCTAATCTATGAAATGGAAGTATGTTTATCTCAACTAAATTATTTTCTTTCATAAAACTAATAGTATCCATTATGTTTTCGTAAGTATCATTAAATTGTCTTATTACTGGCATTCTAAGAACTAACCTTCCATTCCAATTAAAGTTTACTAATGACTTTATATTACTTAGTATTAAGTCATTATAAACTCCAGTTTTTTTCTTATGATTTTCTCTGTTCATATGCTTTACATCAATAAATGCAAAGTCTATATATTTAAATGCTTCTAAAAAAGTATCATTCTCTATATAAGCAGTAGTTTCAATGGCAGTATGAAAATAATTTTTCTTACATTCTTTCAAAACATTTATTAAAAATTCACTTTGAATAAATGGCTCTCCACCGCTAAATGTAACTCCACCATCCTTACTCCAAGAGTGACTGTCCCTATTTAGTATTTTTATAATATCTGAAACTTTATACTCTTTTCCACATACTTTTAATGCGTCATAATAACAAACACTACTACATTCAAAAGTTGTACAATTTTTACATATATCCCAATTTAATTTTAGTTTATTATTTTCAAAATTAAGACCTCCATATTTACATATATTTTTACATCTATTACATCCTTTTTCAAATCTACAACTTGTCTGATTAAACATAATATATTTTTTTAATGTCCAACTTTCTGGGTTTGCACACCACTCACATTTTAAAGGACATCCACTCATAAAAACTGTTGTTCTACATCCCGGTCCATCATGTACTGAAAAGCTCTGTATATCAAATATAGTTCCTTTTATTTCATTATCCATAAAAATCCCCCATTTTTATATTTTAATTTGAGTTGTACAATTACTAATTGTACAACTCAAATTAGTATTATTTATCTAATGCTTCTTTATTCTTACCAATTGATAATGGAAGAAATAGAGCAACAATAGCTGATACTAAAAATGAAGCTGTTGCAAACTTTAATGAATTGAAATAGTTCCCAGATATATCATATAAGTATGCACCCATAAAACTTCCAAACGCAGGTCCTATTCCCATAACTATAAGAGTTGATAACCCCCAAATTTTCCCAAAAGTTTTGTTTCCATAAACAGATGCAGCATATCCTGCAACTCCACCAGGTTCAATAGCCCAATAAACAGCAAATATAATACATGATACTATACTTAAAATTGCTGCTCCTTTTCCAGTCATTAAAACTATACATGCTATAACCCCTGTTATAGGTGCAAAAGTAATCATAAGTTTTCTAGCTTTAGTTTCATTTTTTAGTTTACTTACTAATTTATCAGCTATAAATCCCATAAAAGGCATTGTAAATATTCCAGCTATTCCTATTACAACATAAAGATTTGTTGCAGTGGATAATGATAAATTGCAATCTGATGTCCAATACTTTACAATTTGAGTCCAAACTAAAAATTCAGCAACCATACTTGTTAAAAATGCAATAATCGCTCCCCAAATAGGAAAAGTAGAAAAAGCCTGTTTAATACTCCATTCTCTATTATTTGAGCTAACTTCTCTAGGCTTTATTGTGTCAAGCCCAAAAGGCGAAAGTCCATAATATTCTGGATTTTTCTTTGCAACAATAGTAGCAATTATTAACGCTATAAATACAACTAGTGATAAAATTCTCATTGCAAATCTCCAGTCCATTGTTGCAAGAACTTGTTTTGCACCAAGGCTTAGTATAACTTGTGCAACAGGTGCTCCCATAAATGCCATTCCCCACATGGTAGCATACGCTTTGCCTACATACCATTTTCTTACTGATACTGTTGATGATACCCAAAGCATTCCTGTTCCTATACCTGCAAATACAGCATATGGAAGTAAATATGATATATATGTTTTAGCAAAGCTTGTTATTAAAAACCCTAAAGACCCACTAATTGCTCCTAAAAAATAAGCAGGTTTTGTACCCCATTTATCTATTATCATTCCACTAAAGAATGCAGTTACTGCATAAACACTCATCATAAGTGAATAACCAAGAGTTAATCTAGATGCACTCCATCCTAAATTCTTTGCCATTGGTCCCTGTAAAACTGAAAAAGTAGCCCTATACCCAAACAAGCAAAATACAGCAAGCCATGATGCAAGTACAACCATATACCCTAGGTGTTTTGCTCTTTTTTCACTTACTTCGCTTTCTAACATTAATATCAATCCTTTCAATAGAATTGTGGTTAATATTAAATCAAAAGACGCAATATTCAATTGCGCCTTTTAAATTTTAGGATTAAAAATTACTTAAATTTATGTCCCTTGCATGTTATGGCATTTAAATCTCCAAATGTCCAATCCTCTTTATTTAATCCTAAGCATATTCCTATTTCATCTTTATCAGGTTTTTTAAAGTATTCACAGTTTCTGCATTTAGGTGCTAAATCAAACTTAGAACATACTTCACTATCTATGTTAATCATGGAACCTGTTATCCTGCAAATCCCCTTTGATGCATCAACAGGAGAAAAATTTAAGCAATCGTTGTGTTTTGATTTTGACACATTAATCACACTCCTTCATATTCTGTTCTTGCAATAACTTCATCTTGAATAGGTTTACCAATTTCACACCAATATTGTGTAAATCCTGCAACTCTTACCATAAGATCTCTATAGTTATTAGGATTTTTCTGAGCATCTCTTAATACTTTAGAATCTACAATATTATATTGAATATGAAATCCTCCCTTTCTCATATATGCACGAGTTAATTCTAATAAATGCTTAGTTCCCTGCTCTCCTTTTAATGCACTTGGATGTATTTTCATATTCATTTGAGAGTTTTGAGAACGTGAATGATCCCAAACAGTTGCTGATTCAAATAAAGCATATGGTCCATTTTTATCTGTTCCAGGATAAGCTGACATAGAACCATCTGCATAAGTTGTTCCTGCAAGTCTTCCATCTGGTGTTGCAAGTGTTGCAGCCCCTTGTGCTCCATGAGTAGAAACGGATATTTGACAAGCGTACATAGGTTTTGCGTATAATGATTCTGGCTTTCTAACCATACTACAAAACCACTCTTCATATTCTTTTAAAATATTATCTACATAAATATCGTCATTTCCATATTTTGGAGCCGTTAAGCATTCACCGTATATATCATCATATTTTCCACTTGTATCTGATTTTTCTTGATCTACTAATGAAAAGCTTCTAGTTTCTAGTGCATTTTTAAATCCAAAGTTATTAATTACAGCATCTTTTATTTGTTCTAAGCTGTATTTTTTATCATCATAAACTATCTTTTTAATAGCAGCTAATGAGTTAACCATAGTAATAGTTCCACAGCTTTCTACATTGTATGTAGCATTATATCTATATCCCATATTTCCAATATGATGTCCTTTATCAAGACAATCTGGTTTTAAGAATGAATTTATTACTGCCATATTTTGTTTACGCCATATATCGTGCTGTATATTATTAGTCTTTGACAGTACATCTACTGCTTTTTCATAATATTCTTTAAATGTTTCAAATAATTCTTCATAAGTTTTAAGTTCTTTATTATGAGGTTTAAATACCTGAATTCCAGTTCTATGATCTTTTCCATTTGTAAGGACAAGTTCTAATACTTTAGGATTTGCAATAAAGTGAACCCCTACACTTGTTGGTTGACCTGCTCCTCCAGGTATTTCATATTTTTTACCGTTTAAAGTAAGCTCCTTCCAACAACAAGGTGAAGTTTCAAGACATCCACCTATTGCAAAGGATCTTGCTTCTTCTATTGTCATTCCTTCTGACCCATATTGATTAGTTATAAACTCAATTCCTATCCTATTATTCATCCAAGCAGGATATCCAGCTCCTGTTTTATCACACTGCGCACATTTTAATAAGAATTTCTCAGGCAATCTTTCATCATAAAGAACTGATAATGTAGGCTGAGGAGTTTGACATGTAATTCCTGCCTCTACTATTAACATTTCTAAGTCATTCGTAGCAGATTGCCCATCTCTTGTTAATCCTCCAAGACTTAAATTATTAAATGTATTTCCAGATAAAACTCCACCAACAACTCCAGTAGATGCAAAGCAGTCTATACATGTTATTTTTATTCTATAAAGTTCAAGAAGCTCAAGCACTTCTTTTCTACTTATTCTTCCCGCTTCTATATCTTGTTCGTACCATGGATATAATACTTGACCAAGTCTTCCTATAGACATTCCTGATATTGCATCTTCATTAACTACTGCAATATGTAGAGTATATGAAAGTTGAAGAGCCTCTCTAAATGTTCTTGGCTTATTATGAGCAATCCACTCAAGGCAATTAGCAATATCAGCATACTCTTTTTTCTCTTCAATATTTTTAGCTAGTTTTTCAAGTCTTCTTGCATGTTTTGCATAATTTAATATCCAATTTTGAATACCTTCTATTGAGTGAATTACAGCTTCATAAAAATATAATCTATCCATCCCTATAATGCCGTCACCACCAGCATTACCTGCAACCTCATCTTTACATTCTTTAGCCATTTCAATAAGTCTATCAAATCCATATTGTAGAGGATAGTAATAATTTATTACCTCTCTTCCCTGTGGTAAAGTAAATCCTGAGTCAAACATACAAACTAAGCTTCTCATTATATTCTCTTTTGTTTTATAATCTGGAACCATTTTTTCATATTTATGACCTATATCTTCTACTGATTTTCCTATCCATTCATTTGCTACTTTAAGTAATACTGGAATTTCTTCTTTTCTCATTCCAAACTTTCCAGCAATTGATACTACATTTCCAAAGCTTTTTGTAACATTTCCTCCACCTTGCCCAAATTCACTCAATTCTCCTGCACTCGCACTTCCTGACTCAAGTGCTGCTTTATAAAGCTCACTTTCTTTAGCTACAAAAAAGCTTTCAGAAAGCCATGGCATAGGAAATGAACCTCTATAATTGTATGTCTTTTGCATAACTAATTTTTCACCTGGAATAATATTTGGTGTTAAATGTGAAAACGCTTCTTTCAAAGCCTTAGCTCTTCTAACTATAGTAACTTCTCCATCTAATTCCTTCCATTTTCTATTATACCAATAAGGAAACTCCATATTTGCAGTTGACAATGTATTATAAAAGATATCTCTTAACCTTTTGGACCTCGGGGCAGGTTCCTTTTTAATCTCTCTATCTACCATCTCGTCTGGTGCATTCCCTCCATATTGATAATTCATAGATAACCCTTTTGAAGCTAAAATTTCAGCTAGCTTCATTTTTTTACTTTCATCCATATTCACTTTTCCCCCTTTTTAAATGACTTTCATCAATATATTTATATGATTTTAATTTTTAAAATATTATATAATTACTAAACCGAATTAATTTATATTAATAAGGTTAAAATATTATTAAAATGTAAGCATCGGAGGATATATGTAATGAATGAAGAAATACTATCTGATAAACAAGGTCTTTCTATTATGATTATGTTTATAATAGGAACTGCATCTATAATGGCAAGAGGACTTGATGCTAAACAGGATTTATGGATAGCTATTATTTTAGCAATGATTGCTCATATTCCAATTGCACTTGTATGTTCTTATCTTTTGTCAACTTTTCCCGGAAAAAATATATTTGACATTATTGAACTTTGCTTTGGTAATATAATTGGAAAAGTAGTATTAATATTATATACCTTGTTTATATTTCACACAGGAGTATTAGTTTATATGAATTTTACTAATTTCGTTAATACAGTTGCTTTATGGAATACACCTAAAATTATAGTAATGATAATTATTGTTATCTTATCTTCTTATATAGTAAAAGAAGGTATTGAAGTGATTGGAAGATGGGCAGAAGTTTTTTTGATTATATTAATTGGTTTTATATTGATTTCACGATTATTATTAATTAAAGATATGAATATTGATAACTTATATCCCTTTTTAAATAACGGAATAAAGCCAATTATAAAGGGTACTTACTCTGTATTTGCATTTCCATTTACTCAAACTGCAGTATTTACAGCAGCTTTTTCAAGATTTAAAACAAAAAAATCTTATTATAATGTTTATCTTAAAAGTTTATTAATAGGAGGATTAGTTATATTTATAATTTCTGTTACTAACATACTAGTTTTAGGAGTAAATAGAGCTGTAAGTGTATACTATGCTTCATATGATAGCACTTCAAGAATAGATGTTGGAAGTTTACTTCAAAGACTGGAAGTTATAATAGCCGTCGTATTCTCATTTGGAGCTTTTATTAAAGGAAGTATATACTTACTTGCTTCATGTAAGGGAATTTCTAGAATATTCGACATTAATGATTACAAATTTATAGTAATACCTATCTCTCTACTCATGATTAATTTATCTTATTTTTTACACGATGGTGTGAAAGATTATTTTGAATGGATTTTAAATGTATGGCAATATTATGCATTTCCATTTCAAGTAATTTTACCTATTATTGTATTCATCACTGTTGAAATTAGATATAAAAATTTAATAAAAAATATAAAAAAATCCTAATATTATTTTTACCCATACTTAGGATAAAAATAATATAGGATTTTTTATAATTTAATAAACTGGAGTGCAAAAATGTGAATACTTAGGATTATTATCTGTAGTTAATCCAAAGAACTGCTCTTTTATTTGTGAACATACTTTTCCAGGTTTTCCATCTCCAACTTTTCTATTATCTACTTCAACAACTGATGTAACCTCCATGGCTGTTCCACTAAAGAAAACCTCATCAGCACTATAAAGTTCACTTCTTGCTATACTTCTTTCAACCACTTCCATTCCAAGCTCTTCTTTAGCTATTCTCATTACAGTATCTCTAGTTATACCTTCTAAAATATTATCTGATGGTGGGGGAGTTATTAATTTGTTATTTTTAACTATAAATATATTCTCTCCAGGTCCTTCACATACATATCCATCATCTGTAAGCAAAATAGCTTCATCATATCCATTTTGAAGAGCTTCTAAAGATGCTAATGCTGAATTTAAATATCCTCCTGTAGGCTTAGTTCTCGCAGGAATCATGTTATCTGAAATTCTTCTCCATGAAGATACACAAACTCTAAATGCATCTTTTCCTGCAAAATTACCCATAGGCTGACAGTATATCAATACTCTATTGTCATCATCATATACAGTAGGGAATAACTCATTAGACCCTTTATATGCAACTGGTCTTATATATACTGTAGTTTTAAAATTATTTTTTCTAAGTAGTTCTAACGTATAATCGCAAAGCTGCTCAACTGTATAAGGAATATTTATATATAAAGCTTTGCACGAGTTAAGAAGTCTTTCGTAGTGCTCTCTTAGTCTAAATACATAAAGCTGCTTCTTTTCATCGTTCCAATAAGCTCTTATTCCTTCAAAACATCCAAGTCCATAATTGAATGCCTTACATCTCATGCTTATACTTACTTCTTCTTCCTTTACTATTTCACCTTGATAAAAAACATAACTCATAGTTATCCCTCCTAATTTTCAATTAAATAATCTATACTTTTCCCAGGTGGTACAATTGGGTAAACCCCTTCATCTTTGTTTATCTTGCATTCTATAAATAAAGGCTCCTTTCCAAATTCACATTCACTTAATAAATTATTAAGCTCATCCATTGACTTTATAGTATATCCTTTCATTCCATAAACTTTTGCTAAAGCTGAATAATCAATTTCATAATCTAAATCTGTTTGTGAATATCTTTCATCACAAAATAATCTTTGCCACTGTCTTACCATTCCTAAAGTCTGATTATTTAAAAGTAGTATTGTTATAGGAATTTTGTATTTTGCTACAGTTGATAATTCATTACAATTCATTCCAAAACTTCCATTCCCTGTAACTAATAAAACATTTTTATCCATATTAGCAACTTTGGCTCCTATTGCTGCCCCTAGTCCAAATCCCATAGTACCAAGCCCGCCTGATGTTATAAAAGATCTAGAATTTTTAAAATTCCAATATTGAGCAGTCCACATTTGATGCTGACCTACATCTGTTACTACAAAAACATCATCTTTTAACTTTTCATTAAATCTATTTAATATATTTTTAGGATGAAATAAATTTTCATCTATTTCATTTTTTGATTCAAATTGTTTTATTTGTTTTTTCCACTCTCCATTATTTTTATTTTCCATTCTATCTGTAAGAACTTTTAATATTTCATTTAAATTCCCTAGTATATGGTATTGTGATTCTTTATTTTTACTCATTTCTGTTGCATCTATATCTATATGAATAATTTTTGCATTAGGAGCAAATCCATTTGAATTTCCTATAACTCTATCACTGAACCTTGCTCCAATAGCAATAACTAAATCACTATTGGTTACAGCCAAATTATTTTCTCTAAATCCATGCATTCCAACTAGTCCTAAGGATAGTTCATCATCTCTTTTTATAGTTCCAAGTCCCATTAAAGTATTTACAACAGGAATATCTCCTTTTTTAGCAAATCTTAAAAGTTCATCACATGCATTTGCTATTTTTACTCCTCCACCAGCGTAAATAACTGGCCTTTTAGAGTCATTTATTATTTTCACTAATTCATCTAAATTATTTTCGAGATTATTGATATCAAGAATATTCTGATTATTATCAGTGTATTTTTTTACTTTATTATATTCAGCTAAGAATATGTCCTTTGGAATATCTATAAGTATAGGTCCAGGTCTTTTAGTTTTAGCTACTTCAAAGGCTTCATTAACAATAGTCGGAATATCATTTACATTTCTTACTAAATAATTGTGCTTTGTAATAGACATAGTAACACCTGTTATATCTATCTCTTGAAAAGAATCCTTACCTAAAAGCGAAGTTGAAACTTGACCTGTAATAACAACTAAAGGTACAGAGTCCATATAAGCTGTAGCAATTCCTGTCACAGTATTTGTAGCTCCAGGACCTGAAGTTGCTATACATACTCCAACTTTACCAGTGCTTCTTGCATATCCATCTGCACCGTGGATTGCTCCCTGCTCATGAGCTGTTCTTATATGTTTAAAATATTTGTAATTATAAAGGGCATCATATAAAGGAATAACAGCTCCTCCTGGATATCCAAATAAAGTATCTACTCCTTGATTTTTTAAACATTCTAGCAGTAAATTAGCGCCATTCATATTATCACTCTTTCTATTTATATTAAGTACAAATAGCTCCTTTTGAAGCAGAACTCACGATTTTAGAGTATTTTTTAAGGTATCCTGTATACTTATTCTCTTTAATTTTCAAATTACTTCTCCTTTTAGTAAGCTCTTCATCTTCTACAACAAGTTCTAATATCCCATTTACTATATCTATTTTTATAAAATCTCCATCTTCAACTAATGCAATAGGTCCTCCCTCTACTGCTTCTGGAGAAACATGACCAATAGCAGCACCTTTTGTTCCACCAGAAAATCTTCCATCAGTAATTAACGATACACTCTCATCAAGTCCCATTCCTACAAGTGCTGAAGTTGGAGTCAACATTTCTCTCATTCCCGGACCTCCCTTTGGCCCTTCATATCTTATAACTACAGTATCTCCTCTTTTAATTTTCCCATTTAATATAGCTTCAACTGCATCTTCTTCACTATCAAATACTCTAGCTGTAGATATAGTATTCATCATTTTTTCACTTACAGCAGATTTTTTAACTACTGCACCACCTGGTGCTAAGTTCCCAAATAAAATTTTTATTCCTCCATCACTGCTGTAAGGACTATGTATATCTGCTATTACTTTATTATCTAACTTTTCTTTTCCTTGTATCAACTCTTTAACTTTCTTTAAGCTTACAGTAGGTACATCTAAATTTATTAATTCCTTTTTAGATAATTCATTCATAACAGATACTATCCCGCCTGCATAATAAAGATCCTCTATATGATAATCTCCTGCTGGACTTAGTCTGCATAAATTAGGAGTATTAGAGCTTATTTCATTTATTTTATTAAGATCAATATCTACTCCTGCTTCATGAGCAATAGCAGTTAAGTGAAGTACTGTATTTGTAGAGCACCCTAATGCCATATCTACTGTTAATGCATTTTTAAAAGAATCTTTAGTCATAATATCTTTTGGAAGTACATTTTCTTTTAAAAGCTTCATTATCTGTATTCCTGTTTTTTTGGCAAGTCTTTTTCTCTGTGAAAATACAGCAGGTATTGTTGCATTTCCCTCAAGTGCCATACCTAGTGCTTCTGTCATACAGTTCATTGAATTTGCTGTAAACATTCCTGAGCAGGAACCACAAGTAGGACATGCACTTTCTTCAAGATATTTAAGTTCTTCCTCAGTCATATGTCCACTACATACTTTTCCAACACCTTCAAATACAGTTGTTAAATCAGCTTTTTTTTCATTAAACCTTCCAGCAAGCATTGGCCCTCCACTCACAATAATACTTGGTATGTTTATTCTTGCTGCTGCCATAAGCATTCCAGGAACAACTTTATCACAGCTAGGTATTAATACTAGAGCATCTAGTCCGTGGGCTTTTGCCATTATTTCTATACTATCTGCTATAATTTCCCTGCTTACTAAAGAATATTTCATACCTTCATGATTCATAGCAATTCCATCACAAACTGCAATAGCTGGAAACTCAAGAGGGGTTCCCCCTTCCATTAATACGCCTCTTTTTACTGCATCTGCTATTTGTCTAAGCTCTACATGTCCTGGTACTATTTCATTAAAAGAATTAACAACTCCAACAAGTGGTTTATTTATTTCTTCATCTGTAAGTCCTGCTGCTTTTAACAGTGACCTATGTGGTGATTTTGTTATTCCAAATTTTACAGATTCGCTTCTCATATTAATCCTCCTAATCATTTATCCAAGACATCATTTCTCTTAAGTTTTTTCCAACTTCAACAATTGGATGCTCTAGCTCTTTATTTCTAAATGAATTAAATACTGGTCTATTTATCTCATTCTCTACTATCCAATCTTTAGCAAATTTTCCATTTTGAATTTCTTTAAGAACTTGTTCCATTTCTTTTCTAGTGTCTTCATTAACAATTCTTTTTCCAACCATATAGTCTCCATATTCTGCTGTATCACTTATGCTATATCTCATTTTTTCAAATCCACCTTCATAAAGTAAATCTACAATTAACTTCATTTCATGAAGA
This sequence comes from Tepidibacter formicigenes DSM 15518, assembly GCF_900142235.1. GTDB lineage: Bacteria > Bacillota > Clostridia > Peptostreptococcales > Peptostreptococcaceae > Tepidibacter > Tepidibacter formicigenes. The sequence goes on from NZ_FRAE01000005.1 coordinate 86,684, forward strand.
CATTCAAAATATGCTATTTCTTTTTGATATCCTGCTTTTACTAAGGTATCAAATCCTGCTTTAATAAGCTCTGTTACTCCTCCACAAAGCACAGCCTGCTCTCCAAATAAATCAGTTTCTGTTTCTTCCTTAAAAGTAGTTTCAAGTACTCCTGCTCTTGTAGCTCCAATTCCACTTGCATATGCAAGTGATAGTTCCTTAGCATTTGATGTATAATCCTGATAAACCGCAAATAGCGCAGGTACTCCCTTACCTTCTTTGTAAACTCTTCTAACTAAGTGTCCAGGTCCTTTTGGTGCAACCATAAAAACATCTACATTTTCAGGTGGAACTATTTGATTAAAGTGAATATTAAAGCCATGGGCAAAAGCTAATGCATCTCCTTCTTTTAAATTAGCTTTTACATTATCATCAAATACTTTCTTTTGCTTAGTATCCGGAAGAAGCATCATAATAACATTACTTACCTTTACTGCATCTTCTACATTCATAACAGTTAATCCATCTTCTTTTACTTTATCCCAAGACTTGCTTCCTTCATATAATCCAACGACTACATCTACCCCACTGTCTTTTAAATTAAGTGCATGAGCATGGCCTTGACTTCCATATCCTAAAACTGCTACTTTTTTCCCCTCTAGTACATCTAAATTTGCATCCTTTTCATAATACATTTTTGCCATTTTTAATTACCCCCTATAATACTTTTATTTCTTTAACATCTACTAGTTTTGACATTTGATCTACCATTTTATTAACTAAACAACCTTCATCTTCTAATAAAATATCCAAATTGATAAAACTATTATTAGATGTCATATTAAGCTCTTTTATGTTAAATTCTTTTCTTCTCAAAACACTTGTGACTCTTATAAAGCTATCTATTCCTTGATTGAGTTTTGCATAAACTCTGTTTTCCATATACATCCCTTCCTTTTCTTTGTATTCTGAATATTCTGAATTAAATCATTGAAATTCACCTATTTTTCATCACCTCTTTATCTCTAATACTATTTATAGGCAATAAAAAAATTCGCTTCATGCTATCGCATGGCTCATGTCGCCAACGAGTCCTAACGGACTCCGTTGCTCAAAATAGTTGATACTTTTATTCAGTTACCAAAGTTACAGTTTAAAAAATTTATAGTTTCCTATAGAATAAAAATAAAAAAATCTTTCATCTCAACAAATATATAATACATATATATCTATAGAGACGAAAGATTACTTTCGCGGTACCACTCTATTTGCAGCAAATATTACTGCCCCTTTATTCAGGTCGACCTTGAACATTTAGCTCTTAGTGAACCCTAACCATATATCGGTGGTAACCGTCCTTGTTTACTCGAATAAAATCTTTCAACTCAGAAGCTCTGGAGTGATCATTATACATTTTTATTAACACCAACTTTCAGCAAACGTTGGCTCTCTGTAGTTAATACATAAATGTTTTTGTCTCCGTCTTCGCTTTGACATATTGACTTTTATGATGTTATACAGGATTATATATCCATAAGAAAATATTGTCAATATGTTTTTTCTGAAAATATTAAATTTTTTAAAAAAACTTATGTTTATGTAAAATTATTTTAATATTTGAGCTACTATATTATTGACCCATTTTTTAGATGCGACTCTAAAAAATCCGATAATTCCTTTAACTATTTCTTCACAGTATACTAAAAATACAATTACATAAATAGGATATTTAAGAAATGCTCCTAAAAATGCAAGTGGAACTCCTATAAGCCAAACAGATCCCATTTCCAAATATAGTGAAAATTTGTTATCTCCTCCACTTCTTAATATACCAACTATTAATATTACATTATAGGTTTTTAAACTCATAAATACAGAAAGTACAGTTAATATTTTAACTACATCTTTATATAAATCTGTTGAGATATTAAACATAGATAATATTAACGGAATCAGTAAATATAATATTAATCCTACTAATCCTCCAACTGCAAATCCTAAAATTGAAAACTTCTTAGAATATTCAACTGCAGTATCTTCATTATTTGCTCCTATTTCATTTCCAAGCATAACTGCACAAGCATTTGCAAGCCCCATTGAAACTACCATAAAAAAGTTTTGAATTGTGTTTGAAATTTGAGTTGCTGCTATTGCTCTAGTTCCAACTTTAGCATAGGCTATAGAATACATTACCATTCCAAGAGCCCAAAATGCATCATTTAATATTACAGGTGCTGATTTTTTTAATACAGTTTTTATAAAATTAATTGATACGCTCTTAAAATCATCTATACTAATCTTTAAAGGATGATCTTTTTTATATACATATGCTAAGATAATTGCCATTTCTATAGTTCTTGATATAAGCGTTGCAAGTGCAGCTCCTGCTACACCCATTTGAGAAAATCCAAATTTTCCAAATATTAACACATAATTAAGCGACGCATTTATAAATATACAAATAGCACTTACAATCATAGGAAGCATAGCTCTATTAATGCTCCTAGAGCTAAAGCCATATGCAAAGCTTATAGCTGTAATAGGATAACTTATACATACTATTTTTAAATACCTTCTTGCAAAATCAACTACTTCCTTATCCTTTGTAAAAATATTTATTATAATATCTGAGCCAAATAATACTAAAGTTAAAAATATTAAACTCAATATTAATCCTGACATAATTGATATTGAAAGAGTTTTTCTTATATTATCTATATCTTTTTTACCCCAAAACTGAGAAATAAACATAGACGCTCCACTGTTAATTCCAAATATTATGATAACATACAAGAAAAATACTTGATTCGCAATTCCAACTGATGCAATTTGATTTTCTCCAAGCTTTCCTATCATAACTGTGTCTATCATATTAAGTGATGATGTTATTAGATTTTGAAGAGCAATAGGTATTGCTAGTAAAAGCATATTTTTATAAAATTTATTATCTTTAAAAATACTATTAATCATATCTATGTTCTCTCCCAACCATATTACTATATTTATATAGGGCTGCCTTAATAGAAAAATAACTTACCTCATCTGGAAGAACTTCTTTTATAGGCTTTAATTTTTCTCCTCCTATATTTTTTATAGCATCAAATATTTCTTTTTTATATTCTTTTTGAATGAATTCATCTAAATCTATATCCAGTCCTTCATCAAAACATTTTAATAAATGACTTTCTATAGTAACTTTTGTAAGATTTCTTTCTTTAATTATTTCTTCTATTTCTTTTCCTTCTTTATACATATTGTATGTTATTATATGTGTTTTAATTTTTTCTTCTTTAGTCTCATTTATATTTTCTTTGTTTAACTTTATAACATTATTTTCACTAATATATTTATTTATTATATTTAGGAACTCTTCTCCATACTTTTGAAGCTTTAACTCTCCTACTCCTTTGATATTTAAAAGTTCATTTTCATCTTTAGGTAAATATTCACTCATCTCTCTAAGTGTTGTATCCGAAAAAACTACATATGGAGGAATCCCTTCTCTTTGGGATATTTCTTTCCTTAGATTTCTTAATATATTAAATAAAGTATTATCCTTATTAATAACTTTGCTTTTCTTGTGTATCTTCATAAATACTTTTTCATTTCCTTTTAATACTGATACTGATTTTTCTTTAAGTTTTAAAACTGGATACTTACCTTCTGTTATACTTAAATAATCGTCTGCAATAAGCTTATTTATTATATCCTGAATTTCCTTTATAGTATACTCTTTAACTATTCCGTAAGTAGACAACTTGTCTAATCCTAAGTTTAATATTCTTTTATTCTTTGAACCTCTCAAAACATCAGCCACTAAATTTATTCCATAATTTTCTTTCATTCTATAGATACAAGAAAATATTTTTTGTGAAAGTACAGTTATATCTTGAGTTTCTCTATCATCATTACAAATACTACAGTTTCCACATTTCTCTTTTGTATTTTTTTCTCCAAAGTATTCAAGTATATATTTTCTTAAACACTTAGAGGTGTGACAGTAGTCTATCATATCTTGAAGCCTTTTATATTCATATCCTTTTCTATTAATATTTTTTAAAGTCTTTTCTATGAAAAATTTTTGAGTTTGAACATCTTGAGGATTAAATAAAAGGACACATTCACTAGGCTCTCCATCTCTTCCTGCACGCCCTGCCTCTTGGTAATAGCTTTCCATATTCTTAGGCATGTTATAATGAATTACATACCTAACATTTGATTTGTCTATCCCCATACCAAACGCATTTGTAGCAACCATTACATCAATATTATCATAAGAAAAATCTTCTTGGGATTTTGTTCTTTCATGTTCACTAAGCCCTGCATGATAAATTCCTGCATTATATCCTTTTTCTATGAGTTTATTGTAAAGATTTTCTGTTTCTTTTCTTGTAGCTACATATATTATTCCAGTTTCATCTTTTTTATCTTCAAGATAATTTAATATAAAATCTTTTTTATTTTCTCCTCTAATTACAGAAAAAGTTAAATTTTCTCTATCAAATCCTGTTACATATACATTAGGAGTGTTTAATGATAATAAATTTTTTATATCATTTTTAACTTCTTCTGTAGCAGTTGCAGTAAAAGCAGCAACTATTGGTCTTTTATTAAGTCTATTGATAGTTTGACTTATTCTTGTATAACTTAGTCTAAAATCGTGTCCCCACTGAGATACACAATGTGCTTCATCTACTGCTATTAAAGAAACTTCAACATCATTTAAAAAATTTAAAAATTCTTGTGAGTCTAATCTCTCTGGTGCAGCATATATTAATTTATATTCTCTATTTCTAGCATCAAATAATCTTTCTGTTATTTCTAAATTAGAAAGTGTACTGTTTATATAAGTAGATCTTATCCCAATACTATTAAGAGAATCTACCTGATCCTTCATAAGAGAAATCAAAGGCGAAATAACTATTGTAACTCCATCAAAAGCCATGGCAGGCACTTGAAAGCACAGAGATTTTCCTGCTCCTGTAGGCATTATAGCTAAAGTATCTTTTCCTCCTAATATACTTTCTATAACTTCTTTTTGTCCTTTTCTAAATTTATCATATCCAAAGTATTTTTTTAATATATTCTTCTCTAAACTATACATAGAATTTACTCCTTTAATTTTGTATAATCAATATATTTATTCAATAACCAAAAACAAATTATTCATACATAATTAAAATAATTTTATCATAAATTATTTTATTTTAAAAAAATACTTTCAAATGCATGTAAATGCTTAGGGTATAAAAAAGTCTTTATTCTAAAGATTTTACAATGTAGACTTTTTTAAAATTTCATGGCGCCAACGAATTCTAATGAATTCCGTTGCTTAAAACTCATAACGGAATTTATATTTATCCACAATTTAAAGAGGAATATAATTTCCTATTCGTTATAAAAAAAGAGTGTAAATTTTTACACTCTTTTATACTGCTCTTTTATCATCTTTTTTGTTTACATATATATTCTTACAATTAGTTTCTTTTATGAAAAATGTAAATACAAATCCAATTATCGCTGAAATAAAACAATATAAAAATGCTTTATGATAAAGCTCTATAGAAGATAACGTGCCTCCAAATTTATCGAAAACTTTTCCTAGAAGTGGAGGTACAATAGCTGCTCCAAAAAATCCTCCTATATTTACTACAGAAGTAGAAATACCAGCTATCTCAGGTGGGTTTATCTCTTTAGAACATGCCCATCCTAATACAAATGCTGAACATGTAAAACCTAATGTAAATAATAAAAACATTAAAATTGGAGATGGTATTTTCCCAGCAAATGCTATAATTCCCCAAGTAATAACATAAATAGATCCAAATACAATCATAGGCAACTTTCTCTTTTTTATTTTATCTGATATTTTACCTATTGCAATACTACCTATTGCAAGTCCTAATACTGGAGAAATCATATAATTTGCAGCAGATACCTTAGATATTTTATAAACATCAACTATATATGAAGCTCCCCATGCACCAGTTAGGGAGACAAAGGCTCCAAAAAATCCAGCAAATATCATAAATCCTGGCCAAGTTCTAGGATTACTTATAACCTTTATAAATCCTTCTTTTAAATTAACTTTTTTATTGTTATTTTCAAATTCTTGTTTTCCTTCTATTTGAGCAATAGATGGAAGATTCATTTCAGTTGGGTTATTTCTAACAAGTAAATAACATAAAATTCCTATTATTATAGAAAAACCCCCCATTACAACAAATGAATATCTCCATGTTATACCTGCAACTAACAGAGCTAGAGGAGTTTGAGCTATTATACCACCTAAGTTACCTGCAAATGATGTTATTCCTGACATTGTTCCAAATTCACTTTCTTTGAACCATTGAGATTGTATTTTAAGTATTGGAATAAATACTACTGATACTCCAATTCCTACTAGTAATCTTCCTATAAATGCCCAAAATATACTTGGAGCTAATCCAAATATAATAGAACCAATTCCTGAAGCTATTACTCCTATTGATACAGTTTTTCTAGCTCCTAAAGAATCTGCTAATATTCCAGCTGGAATTTGCATAATCATGTAAGCATAAAAATACATTGATCCTAAATTAGCAAATGTAGTTCCTGATATAGAAAATTCATTTACTAAATCTTCTTTTACAACCCCAGGAGCAAGTCTGTGGAAAAATACTATTATATAAGCAAAAGCAAGTATGCCCCAAACAATCCACCTGTAGGTCATAAGCTTTTTTACTTTAGTTTCTTCTATATTTTTCATTAGTAATTTCCTTTCAATTATATTTTTTAAAAAAACAAGATAACTATTTTTATATTCTATTATAGTTATCTTGTTTTTTTACATGATTATTTTATTATACAGCTTTTTCTTCTTCAAACTCCATTCCTTTTTCAATCGCTTTTAGATTTAAGTCTATGAATTTTTCCTTTACATTTTCCTTTACAGCTTTATTCCAATCTATATTGTCTATTTTTAATGCTTTTATAAGACCTCCAAGCATCACTATATTTTGAGCTTTTATATTTCCAAGCTTAACTGCTTCATCAGCTGCGTTTATAATAGTTATATTATCAAATTTTTCTTCCAGCTTTTCAAGTACTTTTTCTGGGTATTTTTCTTTTCCTGAAAGAACAGTAGCTGAAGGTATTTTATAGTCATTTATTACTATTTTACCATCTGGTTTTAAATACTCAAGCCATCTTAAAGCTTCTACCTTTTCAAAGGCTACAATTATATCAGCTTGCCCTTTTCCTATTATAGGAGAGTATACTTTTTCTCCATATCTAACTTGAGTTGTAACGCTACCCCCTCTTTGAGCCATACCGTGAACCTCTGACATTTTAACATCATATCCTGCATCTATTAATCCACTTGATAATACTTTAGAAGCTAATATTATACCTTGTCCTCCAACTCCTACTAATAGAATGTTTTTTACTTTGTTCATTATTATTCACCTACCCTTTCTATAGCATCAAATGGACAAACTTGAGCACACACACTACAACCAACACACATAGTCGGATCTATTTTCACTGTATCATCTAATGATATAGCAGGACATCCAGATTTTAAACACATTTTACAAGTTTTACATTTTTCTTCATTTACTTTAAATGGTTTGGTATTGATCTCAAACTGTTCTTTATCTTCTAAACTTAATTTTTTAAGAACACAAGGCCATTTAGTTACAATAACAGAAGGCTCATTAGCTTCAAGTGCCTCATTTACTGCTTTTTCTGTTTCTTCTAAATTAAGTGGGTTAACTACTTTTACATTATTTACACCTACTGCCTTACAAAGATTTGGGATATCTATAGAAATAGTTTTGTCTCCCATTAATGTATATCCTGTTCCTGGATTTTCTTGATGTCCAGTCATTCCAGTTATTCTATTATCAAGTATAATTGTAACTGAGTTTCCTTTATTGTATACTACATCAACTAAGCTTAAAAGTCCTGTATGGAAGAATGTTGAATCTCCTATTACGCTTACAACTTTTTTATCTACATTGTTTATATTAAATGCTTTTTGAGCGCCATGGCCAGAACTAATAGAAGCCCCCATACAAATACAAGTATCCATAGCATTTAATGGTTCCGAAGATCCTAATGTATAACATCCAATATCTCCAGTAATCATTATATTTTTCTTTTTAGATAAAACATAGAATAATCCTCTGTGAGGACATCCTGCACATAAAGTTGGAGGTCTTGATATGATATCCTCTTTTAAAACTTCTACACTACTTGCAACTTCATTTTCTATACCAAGTAATGAACTGGCTATTATATCCGGATTAAGCTCTCCTATTCTTGGAATTTTTTCTTTTCCTATACAGTTAATTCCTCTTGCTTTTAATTGCTCTTCTATATACGGCTCAAGCTCTTCTATTACATATAAAGTTTCTACTTCATTTGCAAATTCTTCTATCTTCTTAAATGGAAGAGGATGAGTAAATCCAAGTTTTAAATAGGAAACATTATCTCCAAATACTTCTTTAGCATATTGATAAGCTATACCAGAAGTTATAACTCCTATTTTTTTATCATTCCATTCAATTTTATTTAAATGAGTATTATTACTAAATTCTTCAAGTTTTTTTAATTTATCCTCAACTACAACATGTAGTTTTTTACCATTAGCAGGTGTTGCAACAAATTTAGATATATTTCTAGTATAAGGCTTAGTACTAACCCCTTCTCTATCATTAAATTCAACTAAAGTTTTAGAGTGACATATTCTTGTTGTTACTCTAAATAAAACAGCAGTATCAAATTTTTCAGATATCTCAAGAGCATCTTTTATAAAATCTTTAGCTTCTTGAGAATCACTAGGTTCAATCATTGCTATTTTTGCAAATTTAGCATAGTATCTATTATCTTGCTCATTTTGAGATGAATGCATTCCAGGATCATCTGCAGAAACTAAAACAAGTCCTCCATTAACCCCTGTATATCCATATGTCATAAGAGGATCTGCTGCAACGTTTACTCCTACGTGTTTCATAGCAGCAAGAGATCTTGCTCCTGCAATAGATGAACCTATAGCTACCTCTAAAGCTACCTTTTCATTTGGTGCCCATTCACAATAAACATCTTCTTTATATAAGACCATGTTTTCAAGTATTTCAGTAGATGGTGTTCCAGGATATGCACAAGCTACAGTTCCTCCAGCTTCATAAAATCCTCTAGCAATGGCTTCATTACCTGTCATAAGCTTTTTCATCTAAATTCCCCCTTGTTATTTTAAGCATATATTTTATTTTCTTTTAATACTCCATCTAATTTAGTTATAAATTTTTTAGTTTGTTCAAGCGTTCCAGTACTTACTCTTAACCAGTTGTCCCAATTCCATAGATATCCTGGTCTTACTATTATTCCTTTTTTAAGAAGCTTTTCAAATACTACTCTTGAATCCATTCCTACGTTTACAAATATGAAATTTGCATTTGATTTTATATATTCAAAGTTATTTTCTTCAAAATATTTCTCCATCATGTCTATAGACTTATAATTAAGCTCTACTGTTTTTTGTGTATGCTCAGTATCATGTAGTGCTGCAATACCAGCTACTTGTGCAAGCCTATTTACATGAAAAACAAGCTTAATCTTATTCATTGCTTCACAAATTTCCTTAGAAGTTAATAAATATCCTACTCTTACAGCTGCAATTCCTGATACCTTCGAAAACGTTCTCAGGATAATCGTATTTAATCTCTTTTTTAATATACTTAAGGTATCTGGATAATCAGTATTTTTTATTGCATAATCATAATATGCTTCATCAAATACTATTACAACATCATCTGGAACATTCTTTACAAGATATTCAATTTCCTCTTTAGTCATTATATTTCCTGTTGGATTATTAGGATTACATACAAATATTAATTTTGTTTTATCATTTATTCTTTCTATAAAAGCTTTAAAATCATGTTTATAGTTTTTAAGCTCTACCTGATGAGCTATCCCACCCATAAACATTACTTCACTTGCATATTTACCAAAGCTAGGATTTGCCATTATAGCTTCATCACCTGAATTTATAAAAGTTTGTGCAATCATTTTTAAAAGTTCTTCTCCACCATTACCTACTACAATATTTTCAGAAGTTAAATTGTGTTTTTTAGCAAGCTCTTCTTTTAATTTAGTAGAATTTGGATCTGGATAAATATGAATATTTTCTGCTTCTTTTTTAATCGCTTCAATTGCCTTTGGTGATGGTCCTAATGGATTTTCATTTGATGCAAGCTTTTCAATATCTTCTATACCCAATTCTCTTTTTAATTCTTCTATAGATTTACCTGGAATATAGGGCTTTATTGAAGATACTTCATTTTTAAACAAGTTTTTTCCCATCTTTTCATTCCCCTTTATTTTAAATTTAATAAGAAATTGATTATTTATGAGAATTTTAAGAATTATCTTTATTTTAAGCAAATATCATGCCAACAGTATAATCCTACTGAAAGTGTCTATTTTTATAAGGAGTTAGTATGTATACTTATTTAAAAAAGGGTTAAATGGTATTAATTTTTATACCATTTAACCCTTTAAGTATTTAAATACTCTTCTTCCATAATCAGTTATTACTGTTCCACTTCTCCCTTTAAATATCTCTACCATAAGAAATTTTTCAAGATTAATTAATATTATTCTTATCTCCTGCTCACTTATAAAAATTCCTTTCTTTTTTGCAAGTTGATATAGACTTCTTCTTCCAAGCCTTTTTTTATCAATATAGCTATTTTCTAATTCTTCTAAAACAAATAAATATTTTTGAATATTTTTTCCTATATATTCTAAGAAATTTTCTAAAAGTTTCTTTTCTTCAGAGTCTAAAATATAATAATTTAAATTTTCTTCATTCCAAAAAGGTAAATCATCTACATCTACATTTTCTAATCCTAAGTTGGAAAAGTACTCAATGTAATTTTTAAGTTCTCTAACATTGCCTCTCCAATTATGACTAAGTAATAATTCTTTTGCATCTTCAGTCAAATTAAAATTACAATTAAATTGATTTTTCATTTGATTAACAAGAAGAAGTATATCTTCTTTTCTTACTCTTAGTGGAGGTATTTTTAGAGGAAGAACATTTAATCTATAATATAAATCTTCTCTAAACTCACCTTTTTTTACCATTTCCTTTAAATCTCTATTAGTCGCTGCTATTACTCTTATGTTAATTTTAATTAACCTATCTCCCCCAATCCTCATAACCTCTCTTTCTTGAAGAACTCTTAAAAGCCTTTTTTGAAGGTTTAAAGGCATTTCTCCAATTTCATCAAGAAACAAGGTTCCGTTATGAGCCAATTCAAAAAGACCTGGTTTTCCTCCTTTTCTAGCTCCTGTAAAAGCTCCTTCTTCATATCCAAAAAGTTCACTTTCCAAAAGACTTTCGGGAAATGCTCCACAGTTTATAGCAACAAATTGATAATCTTTTCTTTTTGAGCTGTTATGTATTGCTTGAGCAAACAATTCTTTGCCTGTTCCGCTTTCTCCACTAATTAAAATAGAAGAATCTGAATTTGACATTCTTTTTGCAATATCCTTACATTTCTTTATTAAATCACTTTTTCCCAATATATCTTCAAATCTATATTTAGCTATATGACCTTTTCCTATAAGCTGAGCTCTTAATTTATGCTGTTTTATCTCTGTATCACTGAATTTTTTAAGTATAGCAACTGCACCATAATTTTTATTAGAATGAACTATTGGATGAACAGATACTACAACGTCATATCCATTTATTTTTATAAGTTTTTCTTTAATTGGGTTTAAAGTTTTAAGTACATAGTCAAAAGGTATTTTAGATAATATTTCAATGCCATTTTTCCCTATAACTTCATCTTTTTTATATCCTATAATATTCTTTGCACTTTCATTGTAAGAGTAAATATTTCCATTAGAATTAACTGCAATAATTCCATCATCTAAAATTTGTAATAAAATATCTAACTGACTTTCAAACCTATTTGTCTTTCCTATCATATCTGCTAGTCCAAAATTTGTAGTTACAATTTCTTTATAGCTTTTTTCAATATTCTGCCTTTGAAGAATATGAACTAAATCAAGCTTTACTCCTATATCAATTATTGTACTAAGATCTAAAAGAGAATTTCCAATATCAATAATTTTATTAGGCGAACCTATAATGTTTTTATTTCCTCCTAATAAAATTAGAATTTCTTCATCTATACTCTCTTTGCATCCTGGATAAATAGGAATTAATTCAATATGCCTTGCTCCTAATTGATATATTACAGAAGTCATCTGCAAAGCCATTTCTTCACTTTCATCTAAAAGTAAAGCTCTTTTTCCTTCTTTAATATTCATAATTTTTTGCAGGGCTACTTTAGATATTGTTCTATTAGCAATAACTATTTCAGTTTTCTTTTCAATATACTTTTTTATCATTTTAAAAGCATTATAGGATGGAACCAGTACAACATCTGCTTTTATTCCTTCTTTTATATTTTTATTTTCAATACAAAATTTTTCAACAATTATATTTTCCGAAAATAAACTTTTAATTTGTTCATAATAAGTATTAACTGTTTGAGAGCTGTAACTTATAATAGCTAATTTTTTCATATACATCCCCACCCTTAGTTTAAAGGATTATAATTTCCTATTCATTAAAAAAGAAAAAGGGGTAGTCAAAAAACTACCTCCCCCTTTCTTATTTTCTTTCTTTGTCAAACTCTTTAAGATTATGCTCTTTCCACTGCAAATTAACCTTACTATAATTTACTTCATTAACAAATGTATTTTCCCAAATATTATTTACTTTAAGCTTGTTTTTAGATGTGCTATTTGCAACAGGTAACATTATACTTTGTATATAAGTATCTTTTCCTATTTTTATTATATATTCATATTCGTTCTTTAATTTTTCTAAATCATATACTTTAGTTTCATCTTCATTTACGAAGTTATTAATAGCATCTAAGTTGTACTCTTTTTCGATATAATATAAATTAGCTCCATTATACTTTGCAGATTTAATTTTAACCTGCGCAAGCCCCATACGAATTTCATCATCCTCTATGAATTTTTCTACTCGTTCTTTAACAATTTCATTTATTTCATTTGTATCAAGTCCTGCTGACATATCTAAAGACATATTACTTGTAGGCTCAAATACACTTATATGTTCATCATTACTTATATCTCCTCTATAGGCTGAATCCTCATATTTATTATAGTAAAAATCATCATAAAAATAATCTCTATCATTAAAAGTATTCCAACTCTTTGTTACTTTTGTTTTGAAATTGTATTTTTTCATTTTTAGCTCTTTCAAATCATTTAAATTTATTATTGATTTTGCTGTAATAATTTTTCCTAAATATTTGCTAAGACACTCTTTATCTAACTCAAAAGAATTTACCATATTCTCAAAACTATTTCTCTTTTTATCATCTTTATATTGTTCTTCTGTCATTATTGCAGACACTAAATATTTATATCCATTTCCTACTGCATAAAGATTATGTACAATATATGGTTTCTTAGTAACTGTTTTATATTTAATAACTACATGATAAGTATCAATATTCCCTTGTTTTCTTGCTTCTGATTTTATTATATCATAAACATCACTATTGTAATTATCTTTAAATAATTGAATTTCTTCTTGTGCCCACTTCGAAGCATTTTCGCCTGCTTCAGCTGAACTAATTAAACTAACAGTAATTCCTTCAGATATTTTTAACTCATCTTCACTATCTTCTTCGATTTTACTATCTACATCTAACTCTTCATCACTATATACTGGTCTAAATTTTTGATAACGAGAATTAGGTGTTCCTTCTACTTTCCAATAAGGGCTCATTACTAATTTCCAACCATAGCTTTTATTTTTGTATTCTCTAGTAGTACTAACTGAATCTGATAGTTCTTTAATGTATGGATTATTTTCTTCAAAAGAAAGTTTAAAGGAAGATGCTAATTTATCAAACATTTCTTCATGTTGTCTATAGAATTCTCCATCCATGCTTATAGTTAAATCGTATATATAGTTATTAGCTATATATATTCTATTTTCAATATATTCTCCAAGTTCTTCTGCTGCTTCATCTACCATAAAACGATCATAAACTTTATTTGCTTTTATTGTACGAATATATCTTTGTCCTAAATTATCTTTAACTATATCAACAACAAATTCCTTATCTCCCCAATCCCAATAATTCTCTCTTATTGATTCATTTTGAATTTTATAAAGCATTTCTTCTAAAGTTAATTCATCTTTATTTTTATTTACTTCTAATTCAACAGATGCTTGATAACTGTTTGTTGACATGTCAAAAAAATTTGCTCGCTCTGATTTATAAATAACAGCATCATCTGGTAAGTGCATAGACCATTTATATATACGGCTCCCCACTTCATTTTTCATTTTATCTTCTTTACTTGAAAATACTTCATATAAGTCAATTTTTCCATCATCATCTACAGCATATACTACTGGATTAATTAATCCAATAATCAAAATTACAGAAACTATAAAAGAAAAAAATCTTTTCATATTACTCCTCCTTTCCTATTTTAAAATTTCTTTCTCTGGTTGTTCTTTTAATATTACTGTAATATCTATCTTTTCATTTCCTCTACTAAATGTTAGTTTCACTTTATCACCTGGTAGATAATTTTTTAAAACTTCATTATATTGAGCTATAGATGTTATAGACTTTCCATCTATTGCTTCTAGAATATCCCCTTCTTTTACTTGATTGAAATTTACTACTGCATCCTTTCGAATAGTTACTACTTTTAAGCCTTGATTACTTGGAATTCCAAGCATAGCTGCCCAGTTTTCTTCAAATTCAATTCCTGTAAAGCATCTTCTTATTTTACCAAATTTATTATAATGATCTAAAAAGTAATTGATATTGCCTACTGGAATTGAAAAGTTCATTCCTTCAAAAAACATAGATCCTAATGTATTAATACCAACTAACTCACCATTCATATTAACAAGAGGACCTCCGCTATTTCCTGGATTAATAGATGCATCAGTTTGTAAATAAGTGTAAGAACGATCTACTGGTCTGTTAAGTCCACTTATAATTCCTTTGCTAGCACTATTTCTATAACCAAAAGATAAAGGTGTACCTATTGCTATAACTTCATCTCCAACTTTTATTTCATTTTCATTTGCTAATTTTATAGGTTTTAAATCAGTTCTATTAATCTTTAATAACCCTAAATCCATTTCCTTATCTGAATATAAAAGTTCAGCTTTATATACATTCCCATCATATGTAACTACATAAATTTCATCTAAACCATCTACTACATGGTTGTTGGTTATTATTCTGCCTTCATTGTTTATTATAACCCCTGAACCATGTTGTAAATTTTTAGGAAACTTTGAATATATATAATCTCTTTCCCTATACTTTTTGTTCTCTCCTATAATAGCAACTACAGATTGATTTACTTCATCGATTACTTGTGATACTTTCTTTTTTTCTTTTTCTAATTCTTGTTGTAATTCTTGGACTTGCTTTACTAGTTTTTCTAAATTTTCCTGTTTATCTTCTGCTGCAAAAACTGGTGTAGTCATTGAAAATAACATCGTAATGCCTAAGATAAAACTTAAAATTTTTCTCATAATTAACCCCCTTTTTATATATTATTTGAGCTTAGTTTTGTTCAACTAACCAACTATGATTTTACCATATTTTTCAATTGATTGTAATAAATATATTAATTATTCTAAAAAAAAATAAAAATTAATATGTTCTATAATTATGATATAATTTATTAGGGTGATTTATATGCAAATATTAAAAAATGACTGGCAAAATTTATTAGAAGATGAATTTAAAAAAGATTACTACTTAAAACTTAGAAAATTTTTGATAAATGAATATAAAACAAAAACTATATATCCAGATATGTATGATATATTTAACGCTTTACACTATACAGAGTATAAAGATGTAAAAGTTGTTATATTAGGTCAAGATCCATATCATGGTCCTAACCAAGCACATGGTTTGAGTTTTTCTGTAAAACCAAATGTACCAGCTCCTCCTTCTCTTATTAATATCTATAAAGAACTTAATAATGATTTAGGCTATTATATTCCTAATAATGGCTACTTAAAAAAATGGGCTGATCAAGGAGTTATGCTTCTTAATACTGTATTAACAGTTAGAGCAGGTCAGGCAAACTCTCACAAAAACATAGGTTGGGAACATTTTACTGATAAGATAATTAGTTTATTAAATGATAGAAAAGAGCCTATTGTTTTCATATTATGGGGAAAAAATGCCCAATCTAAACTTAATATAATAAAAAATTCAAGACATTACATAATAAAATCTCCTCATCCAAGCCCATTATCTGCACACAGAGGTTTTTTGGGGAGTAAACCTTTTTCTAAAACTAATAAATTCCTTATTTCAATAGGTAAAAATCCTATAGACTGGCAAATTGAAAATAAATAAAAGCTAGGTATTAATACCTAGCTTTTATTTATATACACCACTTTACAAGAAAATCTAACTTGCTAAATCCTCTACGTTAGCGTATTGACGTAGATATGGTATGCGAGATAGATTTTTCTTGATTTGGTGTATTTTCAACAACTTGCTAAAAAATAATTCTTCCCTAATGGCTTCGCCGATTATATGCTTAGCTTCTTGTGGACTACAAAATCTATACGCTTTAAAAGTAGCACTAATAAAAGGTAGTAAAATCATAGCTGAATATGCTACCCCTATAAGATTTATATATTTTTCTATAGATATTTTACTTCTAACCATATATGTTCCTAATGACCAAAATAATTTTTGCTGATAG
>NZ_FRAE01000147.1 GCF_900142235.1 Tepidibacter formicigenes DSM 15518
TAATTTAACTTCTTGTGCTATTTTAGATTTTTAGCATGAGGAATATTATGGTAATATAATAAGTCAAAAAAACTCATACTAGTATTAAAATTAGATAATTGGATTAATTATCCAAATACTAATTCCTTTATCTTAGCTAAATCTGAATCTTTTCCTAACGTTTTGTTGACGAAATAGCAAAGATTATAGGCTAATAGCTTGGTTTTCAAACGTGTTTGTAAACCCCAGAGGGATTTTGCTAGTACTTTTTCAATATTAAGTTGCTCTGTTAGTTGCGAAGCAGTGGTTTCAATCCTTCTTCTAGCTTTGAATATTAACTGTCTTATGAATTTAGGATATTGATTCTTGCTATTATTTCTCTTTAAAGGAATAAGATTAATGTTTTTCTCATTCTTTAACTCAGGAGAAATGTTGCTATTAATATATCCTTTATCTCCTAATACAGTTATTGATTGATAGGATTCAAGTAAATCCCATACTACTTTCCTGTCATCAACACTTGCTGAAGTAAGGACAAAATCAGTTACAAATCCATCAAGACTTACAAGTAAATGAAGTTTATAACCAAAATAAGTTTCCTTTTTAGAGGGACATTTACCATAGTCTGCACCATATCCTCTAAAAGTTTTATGAAACCTAGCTCTACCGAATTTACACACTGATATTGGAATACTATCAATAATCCTATACGGATCATTGGTGTAACCAAGCATAGATGTAATTTCTTTTCGAATTTCATCTATTACTGAGTGCAGTGCCCTACGGGTTCTATTAAATCGGCTTCTATCACAGAATTTGGGAAATAAGTCTCTAAAATTCTTTCTACAAAAACCAAACCAAGCTTTCTCGGAATCAATGGTTAATAATTCACCAACAATACTGATGGTAATTATTTCACTATCACTTAATATACAACCACTGATATTTCTACGTTCTTTAATATGTGTTGGAGTAATGTTTTGGTAAATATCATCAATTATGACATAACTGACAATAATAAAGTCTTTCAAGTCATTAATTTCTTTGATAGAATATTTCTTATGGAACTCCAGCATATGTTTTCCTCCTATCTTAATTTCTTGGTCGTTATTAATGATAGGTTAACATAATTTGCTGGAGTTTTTCTATTTGTAAATTTTAACTAGCACAACGAGTTAATTTA
>NZ_FRAE01000109.1 GCF_900142235.1 Tepidibacter formicigenes DSM 15518
AAAGGTTTTACTGAACCTTTATTTAACTGCGTCTTTTTTTGAATATTACTGTTAATAACTCTTTCTATTTAGTAATTTCAACTCAATTTTTCTGTGGATAACCTTTCACTCTATTTTGCAACTACCTATAAAATCTCCATAAAAAATCCTTAGCTTCCTGTGCATAATCTATATTTATTCTCTTAGACTGTACTATTTCTTTACCTTTTACAATTTCTCCTTCTGTTATGTATAATTTATCACTAGTACACAAATCTTCTCCATAAAAGCTCTTATCTATATTAAGAGCCATACACAGCTTCCCTGGGCCATTTGTAATATTTTTTACTTTACTCTTTTTTTCTTCCACCTTATTATATCTATTTAACATCATATCTTTTATTCCATCAATAGGCTCTACTCCCCTTACTAAAACAGCTCCTCCTACACCTTTTTCACAGGTAACTATATTAAAGCAATAATACATTCCATAAATTAAATATATATAAGCATGTCCACCTACTTCAAATGCTATTTTTGTCCTCTGGGTTATTTTATTATTATTCATATGTGCAGCTTTATCCCCCATGGCTTTATAAGCTTCTGTTTCAACAATTTTAGCAATTAATTTTTTACCATCATATTCTCTTACTATGTATTTTCCAAGTAACTTCTTTGCAACATCTACAGCATCCTCTATATAAAAGTCTCTAGGTAATCTTTTCATATATACCTCCTTAGTTTTTGTTTACATAGTAATTATACACTAAAAAAGCCCCATATTATTTTATGAGGCTTTACAAAATTTATATTAAGTTTGCTTAACTGTTTGAGTATCTATAACAGCTCTTGCAATATTAGAAGAATGATCACCAATTCTTTCCATATTACTAATCATATCCAAGAATATTATTCCACTTTCTGGATTACATAAGCTATTATTTAATCTATATATATGGCTTTTTCTACATGACTTTTCCATTATATCTATTTGCTCTTCCATTTTTATTACATTAAATGCTAAATCTATATCTTTATTTTTCATAGCTTTTAATGAACATTTATAAGCAGTCATTACTTTGTCAAACATTATCTTAAGCTCTTTTATTCCTTCATCCGAAAAAGGTATATCTTTTTCTATAGCTTCTATTGCAAGCTCTGCTATATTATCAGCATGATCTCCTACTCTTTCTATATCACTTACAGTATTAAAAAGACCATCCACTATTTCTCTATTTTCTACAGATATAGCCCTATTAGACAGTTGTATTAAATAATCTATAATTTCTCTTTGAAGCTCGTTTACTTTTTTTTCTTTTTCAAAGGTTTTTTCAACTTCTTCTTTTGACCAATTAAAGAATCCATTCATAGAGTTTTCCAAAGACTTTCTAGCAACATTTCCCATATGTAGAGATTCTCTTACTGTATTAGCAAGAGCAATAGATGGAGTCTCAAGTATTCTATCATCAAGATATTTTGTAACTTTATCATTATATTCATCTTCTGTTTCAGGTATTAATTTCACAGCCAATTTTACTATAAGTGATGCAAATGGAAATAAAATAACAACATTTAATACATTAAATAAAGTATGCGCATTCGCTATTTGTCTTGTAACATCGTCTGGATTAAGTTTTGTTACTATACTTATTGTTGGATTATTTAATATAATTGCAAACAATAAAGTACCTATAATATTAAAAGTCATATGCATAACAGCAGCTCTTTTTGCATTTTTACTTGCACCTATACTAGATAAAATAGCTGTAATACAAGTTCCTATATTTTGCCCATAAAGAATTGGAAGGGCAGAAGCTAAAGGAAGAAGTCCCTCAGATGATAATGCTAGAAGTATTCCCATAGCAGCACTACTGCTTTGAAGTATTACTGTCATTGCAAATCCCATAAAAATTCCCAATATAGTCTTATCTCCAAATCCAACTAACATATGCCTAAAAGCAGGAAATTCTCTTAAAGGTTTAACAGCATTCTTCATAAAGTCCATACCAATGAATAATATACCAAACCCTATTAATATTTCAGCAAGCTGTTTGTTTTTTTGTTTTGTTGAAAATAAATATATTATCATACCTAATCCTACAGCTATTGGAGCAAGTTCAGTTAATTCAAAAGATACAAGCTGAGCTGTAACTGTTGTTCCAATATTTGCTCCCATTATAACTCCAATTGCTTGAGTCAATCTCATAATTCCTGCATTTACAAATCCAACTACCATAACTGTAGTTGCACTACTGCTTTGGATAATAGCTGTAACAAACATTCCAACTAGAACTCCCATAAATCTGTTACTAGTTAATAGTTCAATTATTCTCTTTAACTTTTCTCCTGCTGCTTTTTGAAGCCCTTCTCCCATTAAATTCATTCCATATAAAAATAGTCCAAGGCCACCCAAAACCCCTAATGCTATTTCTATAGCCATAATAGTCCTCCTTAAATATACTTATTTGTCAATCCCCGTCTAATTGTATCAAAAACAAAGATGAGAATTGTTAAGTTTATGTTAAAAATGTTAAGTTTGTTAAGAAGGTTAAATTTATGTTAAATTTTATACTTTTGAATTATTTTCTCAGCTACCTTTATTCCATCAACAGCAGCTGATACTATACCTCCTGCATATCCAGCTCCTTCACCCGATGGGTAGAGTCCCTTAACATTTATAGATTCAAAACTATCTTCATCTCTTACTATTCTTATAGGGGAAGATGACCTTGTTTCTACTCCTGTTAAAACTGCATCATATATTGCAAAGCCTTTTAGCTTTTTATCAAGGTTTATCAATCCCTCTTTCATAGTTTCTATAACAAAGCTTGGAAGACATTCTCTTAAATTAGCTAGCTTAAAACCAGGCTTATAGGAAGGAATTACACTTCCTAAGTCTTTTGACTCTTTATCCTTTAAAAAATCACCTACTAACTGTACTGGAGCCTTGTAATTTTTTCCACCAAGTTCAAAGGCTAACCTTTCATATTTTTGTTGAAAATAAACTCCAGCTAATGGATGACTACTTTCAAAATCACTAGGAACTACATTTACAAGAAAAGCACTATTTGCATTTTCCTTATCTCTTTTATGTTCACTCATTCCATTTGTAACTACTTCATTTTCAAATGATGATGATGCTATAACACTTCCTCCTGGACACATACAAAATGTATATGCAGTTCTTTCATTATTCCCATGATGAATAAGTCTATAATCTGCAGCACCTAGTCTTGGATGATTATAAAATTCTTTATATTGAGATTTATTTATTAAAATTTGTGGATGCTCAATTCTAGCTCCTATAGCAAAAGGCTTTTGAATTATCTTAACATTTCTCTTATATAAAATTTCATATGTATCTCTTGCACTATGCCCTATCGCAAGTAAAACTACATCTGATGATATAATATCTTCTTCATTTACAACAACTCCCTTTATTTGACCATTCTCTATTACAAAATCTGTAACTTTTGAATTAAATCTAACTTCTCCTCCAAGTTCTATTATTTTATTTCTTATATTTTTAACTACTTCTTTTAATATATCTGTTCCAACATGCGGTTTATATGAATATAATATTTCATCTGGTGCTCCTGATTCAACAAACTCAGTAAGTACCTTTCTACATCTTAAATCCTTTATTCTTGTAGTTAATTTTCCATCAGAAAATGTCCCTGCTCCTCCTTCTCCAAATTGAACATTTGAATCAGGATTCATCTTACCTTCATTCCAAAATAAATTTACATCTTTAGTTCTTTTATCTACATCAAATCCTCTTTCTAAAACTATTGGATTATATCCTCTTTGAGCAAGTATTAGTGCTGCAAATAATCCTGCTGGCCCCATACCTACTACAATAGGCCTTTCATTTAATTTATTATCTCCCATTAAAACATTCTTATATTGTAAAATAGGAGCAGTTTTTACATCTTTATCTTTTATTTTTTTAAGAACTTCATCTTCATTTATAACAGTTACATCAACGGTATATATAAAATCTATTTTTCCTCTTCTTCTTGCATCTATAGATTCTTTAAATATATTGTACTTTATCAATTCCTTTTTTTGTATTTTTAACTTCTTAAGTATTATTTTTTCTATATTTTTAATATCATCATTTATATTTAATCTTATATTAGAAACTCTTATCATAATAACATCCTTTCCTTATATACCTTAAAATAAGAACAAAATATCACTTCGTGATACTCTCAGATGAGTAGCAGAGCTACTCATCTGTATTTTTTGAAACTAATTCACCATTACATTTTGGACATATAAGTATAGGCATTTTTACTTCAAAATTCTCAATATCACAACCAGAAGCAAAAAAGTCATCTTCAATAAATTCATCAATAATAAACCTAGGTACATCTTCTTCAAATCCACACTCCAAACATTGATATCTGTAAGTCTTCTCGTCTGTTTCTATCCCAAAGGGATACGCTTCCTCGTCCTCTCCCATATCTAGGAAGTTCTCTTTCTCTAAATCTTTCATTATCGGGTAT